>JAFYGL010000502.1 GCA_017543165.1 Victivallales bacterium
GGCCAGGTGTGCTTAGTTGCAGGCCGCCGCTGGACTTTGGCGATGGTAAGGAAAGCAGGATGATGCGGGAGTTGAAGTGGTGCAGGCAGCAGGGGATTAAACTGGATTTGCTGTTCAACTGCAATTGCTATGGCGACATTGCGGTCAGCCAGGAGCTTGCAGACCAAGTTGCCTCAATATTGGAGGAAATGGATCAAGTTGGGTTGTATCCAGATGTGGTCACCACCACATCCCCTTTCATCGCCACAGTGCTGCGGCGCATTGCGCCAGACATTGAAATACGCGCCTCCGTGAATATGCGGATGCATGGCACGATTGGCTTTGATTATGTCAAGGACCTGTTTGATTCATTTTATGCAAGCCGTGAGCACCAGCGCGACTTTGAATATATGAAATGCTGCGCGGCATGGGCAAAAGCCAATGGCAAGAGACTTGGGATGCAGGTCAATAGCGGCTGCCTGCGAGAATGCGGATACCAGCAGTTCCACGACAACCTCCACGGGCATGACAGGCAACGCCAGTCCGCGGAAGGCAGGAAACTGGACTTCCAGGTGTTCCTTTGCAAAAAACACTTTGCCGACGGCAGGAATTTGGAAGATATACTGCGCGGCACCTGGATACGGCCAGAGGACGTCACATTTTTCGAACCATACGTTTCCCTGATAAAATTGTCCACCCGCAATGTGCCCGAACCTGGCAAGATAATAAAGGCATACGCCGAAAGACGCCATGACGGCAACCTGCTGGATTTGCTGGACCCGCGGCACAGTGCCGCCTTTGCGCCATGCATGATCCACAATCCCTCCTTCCCCAAGGACTGGGCGACAAGCGGCATTGCCGCCGCCTGCGCCCGCAACTGCCACCACTGCGGGCGCTGCACCCAAATCGCGGGGCGGGTAACGGGGCGCAACGGGGCGCAACGGGGCGGCTGAGCCGCCCCCTACGAATTCCTCGGAGGGGGCGGCTTCAGCCGCCCCGCAATCGCCCCCGTAATCGCCCCGTTATTCGGCGGTGATGGTGCCGTCTAATTGGTCGATGAGTTTGATGTATTCTGGGATTGACATCAGTCCCTGGCGGTCCGCGGCGATTTCCTTTGCGGTTGCGGCGTCGTTGTAGAGCAGGTTCAGGCACATTTCCGCATTCAGCATGGACATTGTGACGTATGAGGAATATTCGTCTGTGATGCGCATGCTGGCGCTGTGGCTTGCGCCCGAGTAGCCTGGGCAGTAGCCGTGCACGCCTGGCACAATGCTTGCCACGTCGCCCATGTCGGTGCATGAGCTGAAGAAGGAGTTGTTGAAGTTGAAAGGTGCGCCTGGCTTCAGGTATTCCACTGTGTCTTTTAGGACCTGGCCCATCTTCATGTTGTCGAAAAGCGGCATGTAGCCGCTGATGGTGTCAATGGTGCAGGAGCATTCTGCCGCCAGTGAGGCGTGCGTCACCGCGTTGTCGAAGCGCTTGCCCAGTTCCACCAGTTCGGGGATTGAAGGTGCGCGGAGCATGTATTCCATGCGTGCCTCGTCAGGTATCACGTTGGATGAATTGCCGCAGTAGCTGATGATGCCGTGTATGCGTATCTTGTCCGAATTGCTGTATTTTTCCCGCATGAAGGCGATGGCGTTTTGTGCCAGGCATACTGCGTTCTGCGCGTTGATACCATTTTGGGGAGAGGCGGCATGGCAGCTCTTGCCCTTGAATGTGATGATTTTCTGGATGGAGCCATTATGGTCGTTGAATCCGAAGTTGCCGCTTGTCAGGTGCGTCATGTATGCCAAATCGATGTCGTTGAACACGCCTTCGCGTATGAGCTGCGGCTTTCCTGCGATGGAGCCGATTTTGCCTTCGCGGATTAGGCCCAGCCTGTATTCCAGTTCTATGCCCTCTTCGGCGGGCGTGGCTATGAGTGCGATTTTGCCGCTCATGTCATTGAGCACGCCTGACTTGAGCAGGCCGATTGCGGTGCCTACGATGGAGGTTGCGCTGGAATTGTGCCCGCAGGCGTGTATGGCGCCAGTCTCCTTGTCCGCCTCGGGGTGTGTCGGTATGATAAGTGAATCCAGTTCGCCCATGATTGCCAGCGTGGGGCCTGGCTTGCCAGTGTCTATGTCTGCACGGAAGCCAGTCAGCGCCAGATTCTCCTTGACTTGCAGGCCCAGCGCCTTCAGTTTCTCCACCAGGTATCTGGAGGTCTTGACCTCGCGGTAGCCTGGCTCGGGATTCTTCCAGATATGCCTTCCGATTTCAATCAGCTGTTCCTTTTCCGCGTCAATGGCTGACTTGATGGCCGCCCTGAGTTCATTGATGTCTCGCATTGTGTTTCTGCCTCAAAGATTTGTGTCAACAGTTTCAAACCACACCATTGGCTTGAGTGGCTTCCTTATGATGGTGTCCCTGGGTGGCTCGTTTTCCGCGTTGCTGGGCGGGTAGTCCAGATTGTAGTTGAGCCCCCTGCTTTCATGGCGCGCCATGGCGCAGTCGATTATCATCTCCGCCACGGAGGCCAGGTTGCGCAGCTCAATCAAATCAGGCGTAAGCAGGAAGTTCCAGTAGTATTTCTCGATTTCCTGGCGCAGCAGGCGTATGCGGTTCTTGGCGCGTTCCAGGCGCTTGTGGGTGCGGACAATGCCCACATAGTCCCACATGAAGCGGCGTATCTCGTCCCAGTTGTGGGTGATTACCACCATTTCATCGGAATTGACTGCGTTGCCCTGGTGCCAGTCTGGTACCTTTTCCAGCGCTATGTCAAACGGCGGCAGCGGATGCTCCACTGAATGGTGCACTGCGTTGTATCCCACCACCATTGCCTCGAGCAGGCTGTTGGAGGCCAGGCGGTTCGCGCCATGGAGGCCAGTGCAGCCCACCTCGCCGATGGCGTAGAGGCCAGTCACACTGCTGACGCCGTTCACATCCGTGCGCACACCGCCGCAGCAGTAGTGGGCCGCAGGAACCACGGGAATCAAGTCGGTTGCCATGTTGATGCCGTATTTCAGGCATTCGTTGAAGATGTTCGGGAAGCGTTTGCGGAGGAATTCCTCGGACTTGTGCCGTATGTCCAGCCACGCGCATTCCTGTCCTGTGCGCTTGAGTTCATTGTCGATGGCCCTTGCGACGATGTCCCTGGGCGCCAGGCTCTTGAGCGGGTGGTAGTTCTGCATGAATTCCACGTATTCGCCGTTTTTGCGTATTTTCAGCACGGCGCCTTCGCCGCGCACCGCCTCGCTGATGAGGAAGGACTTGGCCTGCGGATGATAGAGGATCGTGGGATGGAACTGGTAGAATTCCATGTTTGCGATTTCCGCGCTGGCACGGTATGCCATTGCCACGCCGTCGCCGCATGCCACGTCTGGATTGCAGGTGCAGAGATAGACCTTGCCTGCGCCGCCAGTGGCGAGCAGCGTGTATTTGCTGAGGAAGGTCTTGATTTCCTGTGTCTTCACATCCATCACGTATGCGCCGTAGCAGCGGTTTTCGCCCTCGTATTCAACGTGGCGGTATGTGATGAGGTCCACTGCCAGGTGGTATTCCAGCAACTGTATGTTCGGGTTTTCATGGCAGCGGGCCAAAAGCACGTCGCTGACCTCGCGCCCCGTTATGTCTCCCGCGTGCAGCACGCGGCGGGCGCTGTGGCCGCCTTCGCGCCCCAGGTCGAATTCTTCCGCCTCTGCCTTGGAATGGGTTTCCCTGACTTCGCCTCTGCGCGTGAAGCGCAGGCCATATTTCTCCAGGTCGCGGACGCGAGCTGGACCAGCCTTCACAATGTCCCTCACCACATCGGGATGGCAGAGGCCCGCGCCCGCGGTCAGCGTGTCAGCTATATGTGCCTCGAATGTGTCGTCATGGTCCACGACACAGGCGATGCCGCCTTGCGCGTGCCTGGTGTTGCATTGGTCTTCGGACGCCTTGGTGACCACGATGACCTTGCCGTATTTTGCCGCCTCCAGCGCCGCGGTCAGCCCAGCCAGGCCAGAGCCGATTATCAGATAGTCACAGTAGATGCGCTTTTTTTTCGCTTCGTTTTCCATGTTTCAATGTACTCCATATATGCAATATGAAAAATCTGGCAGTAATATAAACTTAATTTTCAATATTCCATTTGGTTTTCAGGGACTTTGTATCATATTATCGCCAATTTTCGACTTTGTAGGGAAACTTTACTTTGGGAGATGTTAAAATCATGAAAAAATGTGCATTTGCTTCTTTGTTCGTAGCAGTGGTTCTTTTGGTGAGCTGCGCAACCAACAGCGCCCCCCAGCAGGGTAATGTCAGCAGGGAAAAGTATTTTCTGGGAACATATAGCGCTGTGTTCGCAAGCCCAATCATAGCGGTGGACAAGGCCGTCAGGGAAACTTGCAGCACTGCCAAACTGCGCATCACCGAACGCAGAAACACCGCCAATTCCTGCGAGTATCTGTACAAGGACGTTAACAACATCCCGCTGAGGATCACGCTTCTTGAGAACAAGGACAAGAGCGTCAAAATCACACTCAAGGTCGGCGGCGTCACTGGCTGGGACAAGGAAGCATGCCAGCTGCTCCTCGTCAATATCGACAGCTATCTGCGCAGCCACGGCAACGCCGAAAGCGCGGAATAAGTGTAACTATCCAGTACCCCATATTAGGCATAGTTTTTTATTTTTATTCACAGATTTCCACAGATTATCACTGATTAGTTTCTAGTGATTTTGGTCGCCAAAATCACTTTCACGTTTTTCCTGAATGAAATCCGTGAAAATCTGTGGAAATCTGTGGATAAATTAACTATCCAGACCTTTCAGGTGAGTACTGGATAGTTCAGGTGAGTTATGCCAGGCAATCCCTTTCATTTCAGCAATATTGGCTTCTTCTCGCTCAGTGGTGTGTGCGACGAGGAACGGCTTGCCGTGGCGGAAAGGCGTTTGCGCGAATGGGGCGTGACGGCGATTATGCCGCGCCCTGCAAAGGCATTGCGCTATTTGGACGGGACGGACAGGGAACGGCTCCGCTGCTTCAACGAACTGCTGGCAAATCCACAGGTGGAAATTATGGTGGCGCTGCGCGGCGGTTTTGGAGTGACACGGGTGCTGGACAGCATTGACTGGGAGGCAATGCGCCGCCGCAACCTGCCCATTGTGGGCTACAGCGATGTCAGCGCATTGCACCTGGCTGCGCTAGCCCATGGCTGCTGCAACCACATACACGGCCCAATGTTGCTTAGCCAGTTTGGCAAGGAAGCTGCCAGCCAGGAAGACGAGCGCAATGTCAACGATACCATTGCCTCCTTGAAAGCATGCATTGCAGGCAATCCATGCCCAATTCTGCCAGATGCCCAATTGCAGGTGATACAGGAAGGCCATGTCGCAGCCGCGCCAATTGTGCCCTGCAACTTCTCCATGCTGATTTCCTTGCTGGGCACGCCGCATCTGCCGCAGCTGAAGAACACGATTCTTGCCGTGGAGGACATCTCAGAGGACGCCTACAGGGTGGACAGGATGCTGGCGCAACTCAAGTCCGCTGGCATACTCAAGTCATTGAAGGGACTGGTTTTCGGTGACTTTACTGATTGCGAAAATCCGCAGTATCTGCCAGAAATATTTGCAGAATATGCCAAGTGTGTGAAGGGGCCAGTCATTTCAGGCTTGCCATTCGGCCATGGCAGGCGCACCATGAGCATCAGAGTGGGCGCGTTTGTGGAATTGACCGCAAACAAGGACGGCGTCACGTTGAGGGAGGCGGCGCTGAATGCCTTCAAGCCAAAGATGTTCTGCTCCGAAAAGGGCACTATGGGCTATAGGCTGCTCTCGCCAAAAAAGTGCGAACCGGGCAGAAAATACCCGCTGGTTCTATTCCTGCACGGAGCAGGCGAGCGGGGAGAGGA
>JAFYGL010000047.1 GCA_017543165.1 Victivallales bacterium
GTAAGACCCTTGAGCTGGTTTCTTGAACTGAAAAGCAAAGTGTTGCCGCTGATCATTGACACGCATATCAGCGTGGCGGCAGACATAAACGTGAACGGCGCCTTCAGCACAGTCAGCGCGAATTCATCGCATAGCGCGGCGAATACGCTCGCAACGCCTGCAAGCATGAATGTTCGCAAACCAGCCGTATGCCTCTTGGTGGCGCGTTCGCATCCTATCATCGCCGACAGGAAAAGCGCCATGCACACCCGCAGCAATATCGCCCCAAGGTGCATGGACTGCAATGCCCATTCGCCTATCAATGCCCCTATCAAATCGTGGTTTTCCAGCATTTGTTCACCTCATTATTCTGTTCCGTCCACGCCTTTGCATATATTCCATAATGGAATAATATTCGTCGTTCTCCGTGTCAGGCTCGTTTGGTATGACCTTGTTCTGCCCTTCGGCCAGGCGCTGGGATATCTTGCTCTGTATTGCGGACAATTCCTCCTTCATCCTGCCCAGTTCGTCTTCCTCCTGCTCTTCGCCTGACTGCCTGCTGCCGTATGAGCATGACAGGTACAGCCCCAGCTTGGCGCAGGCGGGACCCACCAGTTCGTACAGTATGCTGGAGGACATGATTATGGTCTGCAGGATGCCGCCTGTCTCCCCGCCGATGATGCGGGCGCCCAGGGCTGCCAGGCCTATTGCCACGCCTGCCTGGGGTATCAGCGCAAGTCCCAGATAGTTACGCACCTTGCTGGATTTCCCTGTGGCCAGGCATCCCAGCCAGGCCCCTGCGTATTTGCCCAGGATGCGCACGAAGAAGTACAGCACACCGATAAGCAGGAGTGGTTTTCCTGCCAGGGCGCTGTCTATGTCCAGCAGCGTGTCCAGCCTGAATTGCAGTCCAGAACGAACGAAGAAGAGCAACAGTATAGGGGGCGCAAAGTAGTTGACCTGCCTGAAAAGCGTATCGTCCTCCGCCAGGTTTGTATAGACCATTCCCATTGTCATGCAGGCCAGCAGGGGTGACACGCCCAGTGCCGCGCCTATGCCGCACAGCGCCAGCAGCGCGGCCACTGATATGATGAGCCTGTTGTCAACGGAGCGCCTGCCATCAACCATGAATTTCATGATGCAGCCGCCAGCCCAGCCCGCCACTATCATCAGCAGGTTCAGCATTATGGGCTTCATTATGATTTGGGAATTGACTGTGCCTCCCATGAACGCCATGGATATGGAGACTGCCACGGAGAAGGCGATGAGGCTTACTATGTCATCCAAGGCAACCACGGAGAGCAGCGTGTCCACATAGTCGCCGCTGGCATTAGTCTGGCGTATGGTCATCATAGTGGAGGCGGGGGCCGTTGCCGAGGCCAACGCCGCCAGTATTATGGAGAAGGGCAGGCTCAGCTTCAATATCCAGAATGTGAGAATGAACACGAACAGGGAGGCAATCAGCGATTCGAAGATGGTTATGATCACCAGCTTCATCCCGTTTTTCAACAGTATGTCCAGCTTGAAGAATTCGCCTGACGAGAATGCGATGAAAGCCAGTGCTATGTCGGAGATGAAGTCTGTGCCTGCGATTATGCTCCTGGGGATTGCGTTGAGGCAGCAGGGGCCAAGTGCCACGCCTACAAGAATGTAGGCGGTCACATTGGGCAGGCGGAACAGCTTCGTCACCCGCGTGGCAAGGAAGCCCCCGAAAAGCATGATTGCGATGGATATCACAATCGTCGCCACTGGGGACAGCCCTTCCAAATATGTGCTGATTTGCAAGGCCATTGGTTTTTCTACTCTGTTAAGTACAAACATCATAATTTTACGCGCTTGTTGCTTTTGTCAAATGGTATTTTTTGATTTTGTCAGCGTCGCCAATTGAAAAAGTAAACGCCCCGATTTTTGTTTTGCCCGTGCATTTAGTTTTCCACAAGACGTGGGAGGGCGTTTAGTGATACAATGCCATGTTATCTGGCGGAGACAATGCCCTTGACATGGGCCGGCACTAAACGCACGGCGCCAGGGGGGGAGGCGACCGTGCGTTTAGTGTTGCAAAATCAATTTATTCCTCCCCCGAAGGAGTTATCCATGGCCCAAATTAATGAAATGGACCGGTACTTCATCCAGGACGGTCTGGACAGGGGGGCGACCCCAGCCGAGATCGCGGGGAAGATCAACAAGAACAGGACCACGGTCAACCGCGAAATCCTCAAGCACAGGTCGTTCTTCAACGGCACGGAGGAGTTCGTGCCGAAATGCGTCCGCCTGGTCAGGCCGCCCTAC
>JAFYGL010000503.1 GCA_017543165.1 Victivallales bacterium
ACTGTCCACTGTCCACTGTCCACTGTCCACAGTCCACTGGCTATTGCAGAGCCTTCAGCTGCGTATCATAATCGAATGTGTTTTTCTCAATGGCGCTGCCATTTGCATAGTAGTTCCAACTTAACACAAGAACACGCCTGGACTTCCTCTCAATGGCGTCGTTAATTGATTTTACAAGGCAAATTGCCTTTTTACGGTCTGGAACGATTGTTTCTGGGGAATTGGCAGATTTGGCGATATCAAAGGGGCATGGCAGGGGCGACCTAAAAACACCATTTGCAATATCCAGGGACAAGGGGGTGAACTTTGTATTGCCCCCCTTTACAGAAAGTGATATGGATTCATTAAATACTAATGGGATTTTGCCGTTGATTGCATATACAGAGGATGACTTGTCCCATTGCCTGTCTTGAATATAGTTGACTACGTTTTCCATGCCAAGAGCCAACGGCGCATCGGAAAACAGGCAAAAAACCACTTTGAACTGCAATTGGCTGCATTTATTCAGGAAGTGGGCTATCATTTCACGCTTGTTCTTGTCAGCCATGTCAATGGGTGCCAGGCAAAGGAACACGCCGTCTATATTGGCGGAGCGCATGTCGCGCAGGTCATTGTCCATACGCTCATTATGCCAGGTGCCGTAATTAGCAATGGGCCTGAAGCCTTTCTTGAGTCTGGGATTGGGCAATGTGTAGGCATTGCCATTATATGCATAGGGAAAATACAGCACGAAGACATCGGAGGACACGTATGCTTCCTTGTCCAATGCCAATTCAGGAACAGTGTAAGTCTTGCATGACGCCAGAAAAAACATGGCGATTGCAATTAGGATTATGTTCTTTATCTTGTCCATGTGAGTTATTGCAGAATGATGGCGGGAGTGCAGTCGCCAATTGGATTATGTGGTTGAACCTGGCCTTGGATTCCAAACCATTGGAACAACAGGGGGCAACTCCAGAATTGCCGATAAAATAATGCTTTTTCCCATATTTGCCACAGCCCCAAACGCAGCGCATAATAACGTCGCATAATGTCGATTCCGTTTTAAAAAAGGCGTCTGGACGGGCAGAAGGATGGATTTGGCAATCATAGATAACTGCCCTATTTTCTGTATGTTAAGGCGTTTTGCACAAGGTCTTAGTTGATAACTTGTTGATAAAGTTCAGCCCAACAGCAAACAGTATTGGAAAGGCCAAACGCTAATACTTCTGGATGCTAATGAATGTGCACTGTTCCTCATGCGGGTGGGGATTCTTGCTGGGACTTATGAGACATCTGGGACTTATGGGACATGTCCACTGTCGCATAGGTCGTATAGGTCCCATAAGTCCCAGCGAGAAACTACCACATTGGAACAATGTTAAAGAATAATATCGGCTGGCAACTTGACTTGATAACAGCCGTTTTGTTGGACAATCTGTTCGTCTTCCAACCATACAAGGATATATACTTTTGGGCGTTCTGCGGCATAGATAACAAGTTTTCTGCCATTCGCAAAACCCCACTTTTGGAATCTACCCAAAGTATTGAGCCACACTTCATCTTTTTCCTGGACAATCCCTTCAAAGACAGGTTTGCCTAAAAGATGTTCATAGTTATCAAGCGAATGGCAGTCTTTTACCTTATAATATAGTTTAGAGTTTGCCACAAGGGTTCCAGAGGCCCATCCACCCCAGTTACTGAGATTTATGGCTGAAATAACCAATGCGACGATGAGAAACGTGTCAAATTGTCCTATTCTGCTAAAGAGTTTTACAATTTGCATAATCCAGAGCACAATTCTGCTCAAAAGCAATACTCCGATGGCATTTATGCTAAAATACATTAGATATCTTACCATAATAGCCATGGGATTCGTGTAGATGAAATGCCATGATTCGTCTGTATATACAACATTGTTGGCACGGACAAATCCCACGGCTCCATATAATTCCAAGCGTCCTTGGTACACAAATATGGTCGTAAATACTATGCTTGCCAACAACAATATGCAGCCAATTATCCTTAGAATGTTTTTAAGTATATTCCAGAACATTTTCTGCTATTAATTATTGCCTTTCCCTCGTTTTCGCCATACTAACACAGCGCAAGCAACAATTGCAAGTACTGAAACTGCCGCTGCAAACCAAGGCGCGTAGTCAAGCAAGCGGTCCATTGAAAAGTTGCCGCCGATTGTTGCTTTTGGCTCTGGATGTTTCATTGGTGGCAGTTCCCGTCCTGACTTTGCTCCCTTTGAACGCAGATACTGTGTCAATTCTGGATGGCCGCTACTTTCTGCTATATCAAGAGGTGTCTCGCCACGGTTGTTACGAGCATTGATTTCGGCACCTTTTGACAGCATCATCTCAAAAATCTCCTGGCTTGTATTCCATTTTGCCATAAGATGCATCGGTGTTTCACCTGAATGATTGGCTAAGTTGATGTTAATCCCAGGCTGTTCAAGGAAGAAGCGGTATGTGCTTGGCGGGCATTGGAGCTGCGGCAGATAGATAAGGCATGTATCGCCATCGTTGTCTTGCGCATTCACATTCGCGCCACGGGCCAAAAGCACCTTCATTGTCTCAAAATTCTTCATAACCGAGGCAGTATGCAATGGAGTATGGCCATCCCTGCATCTTGTCTCCACATTGATGCCCGCATCCAGCAATGCTTCAACCATGCTTGCCTTGCCATGCGCTGAGGCACAATGGATTGGCGCATATCCTGAATCAGGCTTCTGACGATTAAGCGGATCACCAGCCTTCTTCAGCAAGTCCAGCATCGAGGGATCGTTGCCATTCGTGGCAATAATGTTTGCAAGTTCACCTGGATAACGTTCGTGCGCCTTCCAGTCAAAGCCTAAATCCAGCATCTCGCGAGCCACGTCAGTGCGGTTGTTCTTGACGGCGACCGAAAAGGCCGTTGTTCGCTTCTTTGGGGACATTGAGTAGCTTCGTGGTGAAAAGTTCAGACGCCAGCGGGCATACCAGTCCAGCAGGAAATCCTGTTCATCGGCAGAAAACACCTTTGCTTCAAGCAGCTTGCGAATTTTGGGAAGCATTGTATCGCGCTCTCCTGCCAGTAAATCACGTTCCATGTTCCGCAGTTCTTCACCATGCTTTCCTGTAAAGAGGCGTATTCTGACACCGAAGTCATCATAGCGCGGGGTCCCAATTGGGGATTCCCAATAGGCGTTATTCTGCCATCCAGCATGAGGGCGGAACTTGTCTTCGCCGCCTAGTTCCTCCAGTGTCTTGGCTGCGTCGTCATAGCGCAATTCCGCCAGTTCATGCCACATTCTTGCCGCAAGAAAATCCTGTTTCTTTAGACGCGACTGGTATTCATTGAAAAGCGTTTCAGCGCATTGCTTCACATCGGGCGCAAGATAGACATTCTGCCACCCGTAGCCCCTGTGGTCGTATGCAATCTCAGCGAGGCATTGGTATCCCATTGCTGGGACGCCTGAAGTGCGTTTTGGGCATTTCATCGCTTCCATGGCAAGCATCTTGATAAGTTCATGGGAACCGCCCCAGCGTGGCAGCATGGCCCAGAGTCCAGCATTGAGTGCGCTGCGGTTGGTTGGATCTATGCTTAGCACCGTCTTCAACTCACGGATTACGTCCTCAACGCACCCGCTTCCCATTTCCACTGTAATAAGTTGTATATGCGGATTTGCCCAATCAGGGTGAAGTTCCAGTGCCTTGTGGAAATG
>JAFYGL010000504.1 GCA_017543165.1 Victivallales bacterium
CATGGACGACGGACTGGAGCACCCCCTCTACGGCCAGCGCTACTGGCCCCGCCTGCACAGGCCACGGGGCCTGCTGCATTTCCGCGAATCGGAGAACATCCTGGTCTCGGGCATAACCATAATTGACCCGCCAAGCTACAACATCTGGGCGCTGGGATGCGACAATTGCGACTTCGTCGGCATTAAAATCAGGACGGATTTGAAAGGGCCAAACAATGACGGCATCGACATTGACTGCTGCTCGAATGTGCGCATCACAGGATGCGACATCTCATGCAGCGATGATGCAATCGGCATTTTCAGTGACATCAATACACTTGGCTACAACAAAACCTGCGAAGACATAGTTGTGTCGGACTGCAGAATACTGGCCACCTCAGATGGAATACGCATTGGCTATGTCGGGGACGGGGCGATACGCCGCGTTACCATAACAAACTGCATAATCCACGATACGATGATAGGCATTTCCATGATGACGGCCATCAGCCCTGACGACCCGCGCGCTGTCTATATCAAATATGGTCCCGAAATAACCGGCGTCATTTTCAGCAACCTGGTCATAGATGCATTCCAGACCTTCAATTTCCAGGGTTCAAAGACGCCGTCGGACACGCCACTGCCCATCAAGGGTTACATTGACCGTGTGTTTCTAAGGAACATTACCGCTACAGCCATGCGCGGCTCACTGCTCTCTGGTGTGCCTGAAAGCCCGCTCCGCACTGTGGAGATATCAGGTTTGCATTTGACGTTGTCAGGAGAAATGGGCACGGACTTTCTGGAGAAGGTGCCTGAGCCATACCCCACCTGGAGTGACCTGCCTTGGTCAGGCATACCCTGGCCGTTCTTCGCGCGCCATGCAAAGCGCATTATTCTACGGGACAGCACCATTGAATGGCGCAACGCCACAGGCGACTGGCAACCTGAAATCGTGAAGTGCGACAAAGCAAATGCATCTTTGCGAAATGTCGAATCGCTGAATTTCCCCTGGAACGAATATCAACTGAGAATGTATTTTGACGGAGCAAGCCAGAAAGTGCCACAAGTCAATTTGCCAGATGGCTTTGCAATACGCACCTTGCTGGACACTCCTAAGGACCGTGAGGCATACAATAAACTGCGCATTGCAGGAGGATTCGACTTCTGGAATGATGAGACTCTGGACAATTTCAAAATGAAATGTCTGATTCCAGACGGGCTTGTCGTAATTGAGGAAATTGGCAGTGGCAGGCTAGTAGCCTCCGCGACTGCAGAATATGCTGAACTTGAGGGAATGCAAGGCACACTGGGGTGGGTGATGACCGACCCCGAATTCCGCGGCAAAGGGCTTTGCAAGGCCGTCTCCTGCGAGGCAGTCAAGCGTCTGGTTGCCGCAGGGCTTACAAAACTTTATCTTACAACTGACGACTTCAGGATTCCTGCCATCGCCGTATATTTGAAGTTGAAATGGAGGCCTTGGATTTTCCGAAAGAATATGAAGGAAAGATGGGAACGCATTTGCGGTCGTCTGGGCTATGACCTCGCGGACGCATATAATCTATACCCATAAAGGGAATATAGCGTTTACGAAATATGGCAACTAAAGGTGCGCAGATGGCAAAAAACACATGACACATGGAGTGTTTTTTGCCATAAAGATTGGTTAAATCCCATTGGATGGTATATAGTAATCATCGCATTCCAGTGCTTACTGGAAACGGAATGAATACATTGTGCAATTATGGGAACTGAGGTCAATATGCGCCGGGAGCAGGTGAAATATGAAGTCAAGGGAAGTCTTCGTGTGACAGAGGCATGCGTTTTCCCAGAAGGCGTGCATGGATACAGGAACGTCTTTTTGCTGGCGAATGCCGCTTCTGATGAGGCCTGGAATATTGCTGGCATTGATGGCACCATTGGCTCTCATAAATTGCTCGCCGAACAACGTGGCGAGGAAGGCGTGGCTGGAATGTATGTGTCGCGTATTGAGGCGAATGACAGCATTTCAACTGGCGGTGCCGCAAGTGTCAGCGGCAGTGGCAACATCGCGTTCATAAGCGGTTTTGGCACTGTTAAGTTGAATGGAATGGAGGAAGCGCCTTTGTGCGTCGAAGGGCGCATTTCCCTCTGGAGGGAGAATGAGTTTGGTTTGTTCAGCAGCTACGCGGGAAAAGAGAACATCTCTATTTCCACAGTTGTTTTTGACTATGGGAACGACAGCACCTTGACCATTGCCAGCGGCAAGAGGCAGGAATTAGGCGAGAATTTCACCATAAAGGCAAACGCTGGCGACACAAGCCTGAATGCATCCAACTGCCAGTTGGCCGATGTGCTGGGATATGGCAACGTGACATTGGACGGAAGCCGCGCTGGCTCAATTGTCGGCGGCCAAATGCAGGAGGCAAAGAGCAGCGTAAAGACATTTACGGAAAGGCGCCAGACCAGAGAGGTCTATGAGTTTCCTTATATGCCATACTACATGCTTCATGACGAGGAGCATGTCCTGAAGGAGAAGCACAGCAGCAAGCGGCTTGCCTATGGAACGCTGAAACTGCGCAATGGCAGCCTTGTCTGCAATGTGAGTGGCTACAAGACCGTGTGCATGGAAGGCTCCATTGTTGAAGGGGACATCACTGGCGGCAGTCTGCAAAGCAGCCGTTCTTTCAATGAGGATGTTGCGCAGTCTGGCTATGTTCTTTACATTGACAAGGGTTCTTCGGCAGAGGCGGTGACATTGGCAAAATCAAGCACTGGCAGCATTAAAATAAGCGGTGGCGCACAAGTGCAGGGGCGAGTTTCTGGATATGAGAAAGTCACTGTATCCAATGCAATTTGCGGTGATTTGTCCTGGGCGGTGGAGGACGAGGTCATGGGGTTGCAGAATGGTCGCTATTCCTACCGCAAAAACATAAAATACTCCCATGATTGCGCTGACATAAACGAGAAATCCGAATATAGTGCGGTTCATGGCGGCAGCATCAGCGTCAGCAATTCAAATGTGGGAAACATCACTGGCTACAGCAAAGTGACGGTGATATCCTCGCAGGTAGGCGGCATTGCACAGGACATGCTGGCAAGCGAGATGAAGAACAGCAGTTATGGCTATTGTTGCCAACGCCCAGTTTATGCGGCATCAACGGATGCCGAGGCGTATGCCATGGCGGCAAACTATGCAGCCAGCGACTTCTTGTTCTGCACTCCGAATGTAATAGAGGCCGCCAGTGGAAAGCTGAAGCTGCTTGAAGCAAGTGTCAGTGGCGGTATAACAGGGTATGCCAATGTGAGCGCGGAAGGTGGCAGCATAGATGGTGGAATACGCGGCGGTCGCCATTCCAGCAAGGCCGCCATGGAGAGAACTTCGCTGATGGGAAGCCTGTCCCTGAAGAATTTGGATTTTGGCGGTGACATATCTGGATACTACTCAGTTAAGATGCAGGGCGTCACTGCCATGGAAAGCTCCATTTTCATGGGAGAGCATACAGTAAAGGCAGAGGAAGATGTGGATAAACTGGCAGGCACTGTTTCCTTGAAGGACTGTATGCTGGGGGGCACGGTTTACTTGCCTTCGTCCATTACGCTGGATAATTCCACTTTGGGTGCACTGGATTGCGCCGTGTCTGGCAAGACGCTTTCGCAGGTGACGATGAAGGACAGCTGGATAAGCGGCGATGTGACGGGCAATGTGAGCATTTCATTCAGCGGAGAGTGCGGCATTGAGGGCGGAGTGGCTTGTGGCTCGGGCAATGACAAGCTGACGGTGAAGAAAGGGGCAGCACTGACGTTGGCAGGCAATGTGGATTTGGGCGAAGGCAAGAACCTGATCGAGGTCCAGAAGAATGCCTGCCTGAAAATGACAGGTGATTGGCAGGTGCAGGACGGCGATGCGCTGAGGTTGGATGGCGAACTGCTTTTGCTTGGTCAAGCCACCTCAATTTGGAATAACGACTGCATAAAAGGCACTGGCAGGCTTTGCCTGGAGAGCCAGGCATGGGATGGTTGGTCATGGAGGATGAATACCTTCAAGGGAACCGCATACGATATAGGCGAGCACGATGTGGCGCAGTTCTTCCAGGGCGCGGCTGCTGAAAGCGGGGACAATTCCATCGCTGGCGCCGTTGACCTGCTGGATTGGATGAAGGGCGAAAACACTAGGAATGGCTGGCTTTGCGGCAAGGAGAATGTGTACCACATCATGAACGAGGCCACTTCACGCGCTGACTGGATACACTATGACCCATATCCAATCTGGGACATCGTGTATTGGCACAGATATTTCATCGACAAGGAAGACTGCTTTTCATTGAAACTGGAGGATGCGCTGGCAGAAGGATATAGCAGGCTGGAATTCTCCGACAATGTGAATGTCTATGTTTTCGGGGACAGGTGGTTCGACGTGCTAGACCGCGGCGAGGGAATGGCATTGGATGAACTTTGCGAAAGGCATGCAGGCGACACGGACGTCAGTATTTTTGTGGCCGTCAGCGGCGAAAAGTTTGCCAAGCCAGATACATACACCGTCACGCTGGCGTGAGCTTCGTGGGCAGTGGGCAGTGGACAGTGGACAGTGGACAGTGCGGGGTGAAAGCCTCGCGTTAAGAAGGCATGACTATCCCAATACGATTCAATCTTTTAACGCAGAGGCGCAGAGGCGCAGAGTTTTTTTATTGTGTCCCATGAGTCAGAACAAGAATTATGCCTGTCAATGAATAAAGCAAACAATAAAAATCTTTGGGTCTCTGCGTTAAAAACGCTCTGTTTCGGCAATGTGTTGCCAGGCGTTTATAATTGGCAACACATTGCCGAAACAGAGCCAAATATAATTGGTTGAACTTTTATCGTAACAGAGGACAGGCGATGAAAAAAAATCTCATAGCCTATTGCCTTTGTCAAAAAAGTATGTTATAATTGGCTCGACTAATGAGGAAAACGCGGATGCTAGAAAACTTCAAGCCATTTTATTTGAATAACCGTTGCGCTTCAGCAATCTCACAGCAACCTGCTGATTTATAGTTCTTCCTGTTGTTTCTGAAGGGTAGAGAACTCCCTTTTTTCTTTTCTCAAATCGTCTTTTTTTCAC
>JAFYGL010000505.1 GCA_017543165.1 Victivallales bacterium
CTGCATTTCGCCAAGGTGATGGAAAAGGTGGCCGCTCCAGGAGCGACAATGCTGATATTCGCGAATCCAGTGGCTGTATTCAGCGCACTGGTAAACAAATACACGAAAATCCGCGCCTTCGGCATTTGCCAGGGCTTCCGCAACCACAAGTACGACGTGCCAGCCATCTGCACAAGGCAGGGCTACGATGACAGCGTGAATGTGGTCTCCGCTGGAGTGAACCACTACGCATTCCTGAACAAGGGCACCTGGAACGGCCAGGACCTGGAGGAAACGCTCAAGGCCACTCTCAAGAAGCTTGGACGCAATTTCCGCGCAAAGCTGGAGGCCAAGTATCCGGGGCTGCTGGGCCTCGCCTACGGAATAATGCTGGATGACTATGACCGCAACGGTACATTCATGATTTCATCGGAGACAGACGGCCTTGTGAACCTTGACTTCAGCTCCATATTCCAGTATGGCATCGCCAGTAAAAGACGCCAGAGAAAAGACCCCAAGATGACAGCCGATTTCATACAGAAACGCTACCAGCGCTTCTTCGGCCTGCTAAATTGCGATGACCAGGAAATATGGACAAAGGAACCTCTCTGCAAGTGCGACAGCCACGACCTCTCAAACGACATATACGCGGCGATGAGCGGCAAGAAGAACTTCCGCATTTTCGCCAGCGCATTGAACAACGGCGCCGTACAGGGCTTCCCCGATGATTCTGTTCTGGAATACTCAATGGACATCAGCGCAAAGGGCATCAGGCCTGTCGGCAAATTGACGGTGCCGCAGCCGCATTTCGGCCTGGTAATGCAGTTCGCGCAATGCCAGACACTTCTGGCGGACGCAATCAGCGAGCACAACCCCAGGACACTTGCCGCAGTGCTCAACTACTGGCCGCAGACCTATGGACACGTCAACGCCAGGGAATACAATCTGGCAATGCTGGACCTGCACGGCGACCTGCCAGACTACGCACGAAGCGCAAGGGACTTCATCAGGTAAACCGGAACTGGTTTTGCCAGTTGCGGCAGGTGCATGCCAGAAAACGGCGTCAAACCAGCTCTGACAGTGAATTGATTTCATCTTCGCTGGTCAGGCATGTCGTGGCCAGACGCACCACCTTTGTGAATTCATCCCAATAATGCAGATCGAATGTGCCTGTTACACGCGCCAGCTGTTCAGGCGCCATCACGCAGAATACCATGTTGGTTTCCACAGGATAGTAGATTTCCACCCCTTTCTCCTCAAGTCTCCGAGCCAGCAGCCTTGCCATTTCATTGGCTCTGGCCGCATTTGCCAGCCAAAGCCCCGTCTCAAGGATGTACTCCATCTGCGCGCCAAGGAATCTCGACTTTTCAAGGTGCTGCAGGCACTGCTTCTGGAAATAGGCGATGCTGCGTATGTTTTCCGGATGCAACGAGACAATCATTTCACCGAACATCGCGCCTGCCTTTGTCCCGCCGAAGGTGAATATGTCCACACCTGTCTCTTCAATCAGTTCTTGCAGCGACGCATTCAATGCAGAGGCGGCGGCTCCCAGGCGCGCCCCGTCCAGAAATACAAGCAGCCCAAGCGAATGCGCGTATGCGCAGAGCTCCTTCAGCGCAGCAATGGAATAGACGGTGCCGAATTCCGTTGGCTGTGTAACGGCCAGGACTTTGGGATGGTATTTGTATTTTTTGTGCTTAAGAAGCAGCCTGTCAAGCAATGCCGGCGTCATTTTGCCGTCTGGCGATTCAATGGAGAGTATCTTCGCTCCCACTGCGGCCTCAAGGGCGCCGCATTCGTATGTGTTGATGTGTGTCTGCTCAGCGCATAGCACTGTATCGCCATGTCCAAGAATGGCCTTGAGCGCCAGTATGTTTGCCCCCGTGCCATTGAGAGCGTAGCTGACTTCAACAGGAACGCTGAACTGCCGCTGCATCAGTTCCATTGCAC
>JAFYGL010000506.1 GCA_017543165.1 Victivallales bacterium
CTGGGCCTGCCGACACACCGTATCATACTAAGGCACATCCTGCCAAATGGCCTGGTGCCAATCATAACATTCTTCCCATTCTCATTGGTCGGCGCAATCAGCTCCCTGGCTGCGCTGGACTACCTGGGCTTCGGCCTGCCACTGCAATCCCCCAGCATTGGCCAGCTCCTTCAACAGGCGCAGATCCAACGCTGGGCATGGTGGCTTATCCTCTATCCTTCACTGACCTTGTTCAACTTGATGCTGCTGGGAGTCTTCATCGGAGAAGGCATCAGAGATGCCATGGACCCCAAAATCAGTGAATAGTGGACTGTGGTGTTTTCCAACCGCAAATGGCATCCATTTGCGCGGCCAGTTGGCCGCGCATCAGGATGAAGGTAGAACGATATGCGGGCATACGCAAATGTTTCCGCACATCTGGGCGTCCAAATTTGCAAGAACATTGTTGCTTGCCAGCATATCGAGCTACCTCCATCCTGATGCGCGGCCAATGGCCGCGCACATGGACGCCATGGATGCATGGGATGCATCCTCACAGTCCACTTTTTTTCATTTTTCGGCTTGTTAGTTTTAATTTATTGGTTATAGTTAGTTCAATTTTATAAGCAAAAGGGAGGAGCATTAAATATTATGGCAAATCTGATAAACTTTTTCAGGAATCTTTTTCACAATGACGTGGGCATAGACCTGGGCACGATGAACACGCTGCTTTATCATCGTGGCAAGGGCGTAGATGTTGCGGAGCCCACGGTTGTAGCGGTAAGTTCTGGTTCCAACGAGGTGCTGGCCGTCGGTCACGAAGCGAAGCAGATGCTTGGCGTCAATCCAGGCACGATATATGCAGTCCGCCCCATGAGGAATGGCGTAATCAAAGACCCAGGCGTCACGGACAAGATGCTGCGCAAGTTCCTGGAAAAGAAGGCCAATCCCATTTATACAGCCAAGATACGCGCCGTAGTTGCAGTTCCCTCGGTGATCACCGTTGTTGAAAGCCAGGCAGTCGTGGAATGCGTGCGCAGGGCTGGCGCCAGCGAAGTCAGGCTAGTGGAAGAGCCATTGGCGGCGGCGAATGGCGCAGGGCTGCCCATTGAAGAGCCTACGGCGAACATGATTGCCGACATTGGCGGCGGCACGACGGAAATCGCCATCATTTCACTTGGCGGCATTGTGCACTGCAACAGCGTGCCCGTGGCAGGCGACGCGATGGATGACGCCATCACCCGCCACATGAAGGATGTCCACAACCTCAGCATTGGTGAACTGGAAGCGGAAAAAATCAAGATACAGATAGGAAGCGCGATTCCATTCGCCAAGATGGGCGATGGCAGCGATGAGAAGACCATGATAGTAAGAGGCCTGAAACTGGGGCATCATGGCGACAATCTTCCAAGTTCAGTCACCGTGAACAGCGAGGAAATCAGAAACGCCCTGCGCGAACCCATCGAGGAAATTGCCAAGGCAATGCAGGCGACGCTTTCAGCCGCACGCCCTGAACTGGCAGGAAACCTGGTTAACAACGGCATAACCATAACTGGCGGCGGCTCCAACCTGCCTGGACTGGACCTGCTCTTGAGCGAGCGTTTCCACATGATAGTCCACAAGGACGAAGACCCGATGAGAGCCGTCATAAAAGGCGTCGGCAAATTCATTGAGGATGGAAGCATATTTGAACATCCGCAGGCAAAGCTGGTGGGCATCAATGTATGAGCAACGCCAACACACCGCGGGATAATATCATTGAGAAACTGACGGACAGGCTGTTCAGCGCAGTCTCTGGAGACGACACTTTGGGCAGGCCCCCGCTTCCCGCATTTGTCTATGACGGGCGCACCTTCAATCCAAGGCAGTGGGAGCGCAACATAGTCCAGGAAATAAGCGAAGCTGGCCTGGAGGAATACAAGGTTTCATACGAAGCGCCAGACCACCTGCTGAAACTGGTTTTGCATTTCAGGATTTATGCCGAATACCCCGTGCTGGAATGGGATGTGGAACTTTCGGCAATCGGGAAAAAGGACACAGGCGAGATTGACGCATTCCGTTCAATATGCCTGGAAATCCCCGCTGTGGAAAACTGCCGTTTGAATGTGCGCGGCAACTATGGCTGCAAAGGGAGATTGGACGACTTCCAGCCAAGAACATTCCAGCTTAACAGCCGCTATCCTGACAATTCACTGCGCCTGGACACGGACGACTGCGGCGCCTCCTCCGCGTGGCTCCCGTATTTCAACTTCGATTTTGATGAAAACAATGGCTTCGAACTGGGTATCGGCTGGGCTGGCAACTGGACCTTGAACACATTTCTGGACGAAGGTGACCTCTCCCTTGAGGCGGGCATGAAACGCTCCCGCTTTGTACTGCATCCAGGCGAAAGCATCTTCGCACCCTCAATCTATGTAATGCTGAGGGACGGCATCAACACGGCTGAGGCGCAGATACTGCACCGCAGATTCCTGCATGATTTCCACTCGGCAAAAAGCAGCAAGGGCGCCATGCTCCTGCCGCCGCAGGCATACGCCATGACAGGCAATTCAGGGCAAGCCAGGTTTCAGGACGCCTTGGAGAGCATCGCCAAGGCTGGCGGAAATGCCCTTGAAATAACAAGGGGCTGGAATGGAAAGGCAAAAGGCGGCCTGGTGGCCGCGCAAGTGCCTGTAAAGGAAAACCTGGGCGACTGGAAGCCAAACGACCTGCTCTATCCAGATGGCTTCGCCACGCTGGCCGCAGAAGCAGCGGCAAAAGGAATTTCACTGGCGCTTTGGATTGACATTTGCAGTGCGCATCCAAAGTCAGAAGTGGCAGTCCAGCATCCAGATTGGTTTCTGGCACATTTTGACGGAGACAGGGAACTGCTTCTCAATCTCGGCA
>JAFYGL010000507.1 GCA_017543165.1 Victivallales bacterium
ATGGGTAATCTTTTGGTACATTTGAATCCAGTCCAGGGCTGCAACAAGGTGTTTGAGCCTGGGCAGTACGGCATGAAACTGACGCGTTTCAGCATTGTGCAACTCAAGCAGGGCACATCCTGGTCCGCGGACACGGGGGAATTCGAGGCGGCATTGGTGCTGCTGGGCGGCAAATGCGCTGTGAAAGGCAAGGGCTTTGACTTTGCGGAGCTTGGCGGGCGCAAGAATGTGTTCGATGGCAAGCCCTATACGGTGTATCTGCCCAGGCGCACGCAATACACGGTCACTGCGCTGACGGATATGGACTTCGCGTTGAACGAGGCCCCAGCAACCAGGGATACCGCACGCCCAACGGTGATCACACCTGAGATGACACGCACTTTCCCCATTGGACGGGACAACTTCACCCGCATGGCGACTGTCATGATTGATGAAAAGTTCGATTCGGAGCATTTCTACATCGGGGAGGGCTTCATTCCCTCGGGAAACTGGTCTGGCTATCCGCCGCACAAGCACGACATTGACAATCTGCCAGAGGAAATCGCCATGGAGGAGACATACTTCTACCGCTTTGACCCAGTACAGGGCTTTGGCATCCAGAAGGTCTATACCGTGGATGGCCTGATTGACGAGACCTACACGGTGAAGAACAATGACACAGTCGCAATCGCAAAGGGCTATCACCCATTGTGCGGCGCCCCAGGCTACCAGATGTACTATCTGTGGACAATGGCTGGCGCGGTCAACCGTGGGCTGATTTCAGGCAAGGACCCTGCGCATTCATGGGTAAAATGAGCAAGGACGAAAACATATTCCTGGGCATTGATTTCGGCACTGGCGGTTGCAAGATCACGGCCATTTCCGAAACAGGTGCCACACTGGGCGAGGCCTCCACAGAATACCCCACATTCTTTGAGCATCCTGGCTGGTCCGAGCAAAATCCCGCGGACTGGTACGAGGCAATGCGCGCATCCCTGGCCAAATTGCGGGAGAATGGCCTGGATTTCAGCAGGATACAGGCCATTTCCTTTGACGGCTCCACCCATAATGCCGTGCTTCTGGATGACAATATGCGACCATTGCGCAGGACCATCATGTGGACGGACCAGCGCAGCACCGAGGAATGCGCCGCGCTGCGCCGCGATTATGGCGACCTGATTTTCAATACCGCATACCAGAGGCCAGCGCCTACATGGACGCTGCCGCAGATGATGTGGCTCAAAAAGCACGAACCTGATGTACTGAAGGCGACGCGGCATGTGCTTTTTGTGAAGGACTACATACGCTATCTGGTGACAGGCCACGCCGCCACGGACTACATCGAGGCGCAGGGCACTCTGTTCTACGATATGGCAAGGCAGGACTGGGCGGACAAGCTGGTGGAAATGTCTGGCCTTCAGCGCAGTGCGCTGCCTCGATTGATAAAGCCTACTGATGTGGTGGGGAAGGTCACGTCAAAGGCAGCTGCCGAGACTGGGCTTCCAGAAGGGACAATCGTGGTATGCGGCACATCGGATTCCGCAGCGGAGGACTATGGGGCGGGCGCCATTGAGCCAGGTGACTGCATAGTCAAACTGGCCACTGCGGGCAATGTCAATGTGATGACTACTGAACCACATCCATTCCCCAGTACCTTGACATATTCCCATGTGATACCAGGAATGTGGTATTCTGTGTCCGCCACCAATGCCGCGGCCTTGTGCCAGCGCTGGTTCAGGGACACATTCTGCCAGGCGGAGAAGTTGCAGGCCGAGCAGTCTGGGACCAAGGCATTTGCCTTGATGGACCAGTTAGCGGAGGGCTCTGCGCCAGGTGCAAATGGCGTTCTTTTCCACCCGTATCTGCAAGGCGAGCGTTCCCCGTACTGGGATGCCAGCTTGCGCGCTAGTTTCACGGGCGTTTCCATCAGTTCCAGCAAAGGCGATTTCATAAGGGCCTTGTTCGAGGGCGTGGCGTATTCCCTGCGGGATTGCTATGGCGCAATCGAGGAGATGGGCTTGTCAGTCAAGCGTCTCTTCCTCATTGGCGGCGGGGCCCGCGGCAGGCTGTGGAGCAAGATAGTCTGCAATGTGTTCAATCTGCCCTTGCAGGTGCCAGTTCCAGGCGACGCCTCTTTCGGCACGGCGCTAATTGCGGCAACGGGAGCAGGTTTCTTTGCGGACAGCCAGGACGCCGTGCGCAAATGCCTGCACATTGACCGCGAAATCAAGCCAGAGCCAGAACTGGCCGCATTCTACCGCCAGGGCTTCCAGGAATACCGTGAAATCCACGA
>JAFYGL010000508.1 GCA_017543165.1 Victivallales bacterium
CACAGCCCGCAGCCCCACAGCCTACAGTCCACAGTCCACTGTCCACAGCCCACAGCCCATAGCCCACAGCCCACTAGTTGAACAAATCTTCTCCGATGACGGTTGTGAAGAAGGAGCCAGTGAAAAGCAGAGGTCCCTGCGGCAGTTGTTCCCTGCTGGTCAGTTTGGGGATTATGCCCTGTACAGGCAGGTCTTTCATCGCCTCCTGCAACTGCGGCAGCGCACTGCCCTTGAAGGTGCGGGGATTGGTGAGAATGAAGCTGGCGTCTTTCAGTTTGGAAAGTGCTTTTGCCATTGCATGAATGTCCTTGCCCTCCACGCAGCCCAGCACCACGTTCCATTTGACGCCTGGGTAAAGTTTCAGTAGCGCGGCCACCAGTTTCTCCATGGAATCACCATTGTGCGCGCCATCCAGCAGCACCAGTGGATTGTCGCATATCTTTTCGAAACGCGCCCGCAGCTGGGGCATCTTGAACTGGGCGGGCTTGGGTTCCAGGCCCAGTGCCTTGATGCCAGCCAATGCGCCGCAGAAGTTGTCCTGGAGGAAATCTGGCAAGTTGTCTGGCAAGAAGGGCCTTGCCTCGTCAATCGGCACAGGCTGCAACAAGGGGCAGCCCAGTTCCTTTGCATGAGCGCGAATCACATTCTCCGCCTCGTGGTATGGTTGCTTCAGCATGACCACGGGCACGCCTGGCTGCATTATTCCCGCCTTCTGCGCGGCAATTTCCTCAATTGTATTGCCCAGCAGCGCCGTATGGTCAAAACTGACTGGCGTTATAAGTGTCATGATGGGATTGCTGATGTAGTTGGTTGCGTCCAGGCGCCCGCCGATGCCAGTCTCCATCACCGCAGTCTCCACTCCTTCTTCAACAAACAATTTCAGCGCCATTACCGTGAACATCTCAAACAGGGTTGGATGTAGGTTTGCCTTGTGCATCAAATCCACTATTTCCTGCCCCGCGCGGCGCATTCGCTCATAGCTCAGGAAGCCGCCATTCACCTGGAAACGCTCCCTGTATGTGCTGACATGCGGGCTGGCGAAAAGTCCTGTCTTTATGCCGCAGCAGCGCAGCAATGCGTCCGTGAACTGGGTTGTAGTGCCCTTGCCCTTGGTGCCTGCTATGTGAATGACCTTCAACTTGCGTTCTGGATTCCCAGCGGCAGCCGCCACTGGATACATGCGCGCCAAGGTGTATGTGGCGGGGTCGTGCTGCTTCTTGACGTATTTCTCCGTGTCAAAGAATTCCTTGAACAAGTCAAAAAACTTGTCTTCTTCCTCAGGTATGCAATCTCTCATGGCTATGCTGGCGCTCTTACGTAAACGGGTTCTATCTCAGGTGTATCCTGCCAAGGATAGTCCTCGGCACTTGCGGAAATCAGGTATTTTGCGCATGGCTGCGCAGTGGTCTCGCCTGCCAGGCCCTCGGGACTGCATGCAAAGTCGCATTCTGGCAAAGGCTGATTTGCCTCAAGCATTAGCGCCTTGCCTTCTGGCGAGCATTTTTCGCCGCAAATGTATGTGCTGGCATAGACCTTGCCGCAGCGGGCGTCCTGCACCACGCACACCTTGCCTGGCTTGCCCAAAGCCACCGCCACCGCAAATGAGGATGGCACGCCTCTGGCCTTGGCACCCGTCACGGCGCAAATGCCCTTGACCAGCGCCAGCGTAAAGCGTATGCCTGCGAAAC
>JAFYGL010000509.1 GCA_017543165.1 Victivallales bacterium
AATTGGTAGTCTTTCTTTTGAAACTGCGCATACTATACGCCCTATTTCCAATAATGCAAACTAATTACTACCAAAAAAGTTGTTTTTTATTGAGAAAAGTATTTTCAGGTGGAAAAATCACGAAAAACAAGGGGAAGTCCCATTGCTTGGACGAAATGGGTAGGAATCACTATTGAATAAATAGTATTTTATTGAAGCAAACTTGCCTAATTCAGGTGAAATGCTACATTAAGGCAAAATAAAAACCAAACATATCATGAATTAAGGAGAAATACAATGTGGAAATACACGGACAAAGTAATGGACTACTTCCTCAATCCAAGGAATGTAGGTGAAATCGAGGATGCGGACGCAGTGGCCGAAGTGGGCAATATCACTTGTGGAGACGCATTGAAACTATACCTGAAACTTGATGAGAACGGCAGGATTGCGGACGCGAAGTTCAAGACATTCGGTTGCGTCAGCGCCATTGCATCGTCCTCGGCGTTGACGGAGCTCATCAAGGGCAAGACGCTTGACGAAGCCGCGAAAATCACAAACCAGGACATTGTGGCGGTGCTGGGCTCACTTCCCCAGGAGAAAATGCACTGCTCCGTCATGTGGATGGAGGCAATGCACGCCGCCATAGGGGACTACAAGAAGCGCCATGGCATCAAGGTGGATGAGACGGAGGACAACGATGACCACGAGGGGCGCATCGTCTGCAAGTGCTTTAACGTGACTGAGAACAAGATACGCCGAATTGCCCTGGCGAACAATCTGCACACGGTTGCTGAAATCACGGACTACACCAAGGCAGGCGGTGCCTGCGGGCGCTGCCTGGATGACATTCAGATGATATTGGATGACCTGTGGCACAAGCAAGGGGCAGGCGCCGCGCAAACCGCCACCGCGCCCAAGGTCGATTTTGAGGGGTTGTCCGCCGTGAAGAAGATTCTGCTTGTCAACGAGGTCATTGACAAGGAAATACGCCCGCAATTGGCGCAGGACGGCGGCGGCGTGGAGTTCATTGATTTGAACGGCAACGAAGTGCAGGTGCGCCTCACGGGGCATTGCAGTTGCTGCCCCCATGCGGCGGCGACTCTGAAGGGCCTTGTGGAGGAAAAACTGCACGAGCTTGTTTCACCTGGCCTGGTGGTCAAGGAGGCGTGATTCATGGAGACAATCTATTTTGACAACAACGCCACTACGGCGGTGGCGCCAGAAGTATTCGAGGCTATGACGCCTTTTCTCACGCGCCTCTACGGCAATCCCTCCAGCATACATACATTCGGCGGGCAGGTCATGGCGCATATTGACCAGGCAAGGGAGAGAATGGCGGCGCTTCTTGGTGCGCAGACATCGGAAATCATATTCACCTCCTGCGGCACGGAAAGCGACAACGCCGCATTGAGAAGCGCACTCCTCACCAGCAAGGGACGCGGCAAACTAGTGGTTTCGCAGGTGGAGCACCCTGCAATCTTGAATGTGGCAAAGGATTTGGAGAGAAGTGGAACCCAGGTGGAAAGAATACCAGTGGATGCCAATGGGCGTTTGGATATGGAACGCGCAAAGGAAGTGATTGACGAGCAGACCGCGCTGGTCTCTGTGATGTGGGCCAACAATGAAACTGGCAACATACAGCCAGTGCGGGAATTGGCCGACCTGGCCCACGCAAAAGGCGCATTGTTCCACACGGATGCAGTGCAGGCAGTTGGCAAGGTGCCAATGAACCTGTCGGAAGGCTGGGTGGATTTCCTGAGCCTGTCAGGCCACAAGTTGCACGCGCCCAAGGGCGTGGGGGCTTTGTATGTGCGGCGCGGCGTGCGCTTCCATCCATTCGTCATAGGCGGGCATCAGGAGGACAGCCGCAGGGCTGGCACGGAGAACGTGGCCTCTGTCGTTGGGCTTGGAATGGCGGCTGAACTGGCGGCAAAGAACATCGGCAAGGAAAACACGCAGGTCGCCAGATTGCGGGACCGCCTGGAGCAGGGCATACTCGCCGCAATACCTGAAGTGCGCGTAAATGGGGACAGGGAACACCGCCTGCCAAACACCACCAACATCTCGTTTGAATACATCGAGGGCGAATCCATTCTGAATCTGCTGGACCAATTCGGAATCTGCGCCTCCAGCGGCAGCGCCTGCACAACTGGCAGCCTGGAACCTTCCCATGTCCTCCGTGCAATGGGCCTGCCATATACCGCGGCCCACGGCGCAATTCGCTTCAGCCTCTCCCGATACAACACACTTGAGGAAGTGGACTTTGTGCTGGAGAAACTGCCGCCCATCATCGCACGCCTCCGCGAAATCTCCCCCTACTGGAGCCAGAGACGTTGAAATGAAGCGCCTTTGCATTGAATAGACGGGATATCAGCCATGGCGCCAATAAGGTGCTGTTGGCGGAGCGTTGCAGTGGCTTCGTCAATTTGCATGAAATCCATGGCTCATATTCCTGAAGCGCAGAGCGAATGCCCCGTGGCAAGTCTTTGCTTATGGCTGAAAGCCTATTTGGCATCCTCGCCATGCTTTGCGGCAAGTTCCTCTTTATACCATTCCCTTACGACGGAGGGTCCGTCCCACCACAATTTCAGCGAATCATTATAGAGGGAAATAGCAGTTCGCGACTGCATGAAGTCCAGCAGGACCTCCTCTGCGGGTTTTCCCCATTCTTCTGCGAGATCTTCTGCGACTATCATTGCCACAATATTCATCGCAAAAATTTTTTTCTCCTTATTCATCTTCCACCTCACACTCAACAATTTCGTTTCTGAGGTATTTCAAATATGTAATGGCTTTTCGGCTTCTGAAACAAAATTGGTCTTTCAGTCTTTCGGGAATCAAAAGACCGATGCAGAAGTTGTCTGCTCTTTCGTCTCCTATTGACCCGTATGCTCCATTGATATAGTTAGTTATCGTGGCGTTGGTATCGTCATTCGCGACTTTTCCGCCAATGACATCATAATCTTCCATCTTCTGCCGTATCTCACTGAAAAAAGTCTCTCGCCGATGGGCGATGATGCAATGAAGCCATTCCTTGTCTGCTGTCTGAAACACAAAGGTATTCAAACCAGTGATATCGCCAACATGGAAAACAGATACCCATGCCGATTTTTCCGTCTGGGGTATCAGTCTTCTATCTCTGGCTTTCCCTAGAGACAATCTAGCAAAGTTTCTTGCCTGCGAAAGAGATGTTGTCAAATAAAAGCCCTGACCGAAATCCTTGAATCTAGCACATCTGTCTAAATCAGGCTTTTCTACAACCATGTAGCTTCCGTGATAAAGAAGCATTCCTTCTTTCAGCAACTTCATATCTTCGCACCTCTTATTTTCAAATATTTCTTTACATCTTCAAAAATGGCTCTGTCTCCTTCCGTATGGAAAATGCCGTAATATTCTCTGATATACCCAAGTACGTCATACTCCTTGAATAAGCGCGCCGTATCGGCCAAGGACAGTTTGAACTTCTCCGAGGCCATCTTCAGTATTCGTACCTGCATGAACAATATCTGTCTTTTCTCGTCCATAGTTTTTTATGCCTCCTGATAAACTTTTGTTCTTCTTCTCATATAGATTTGAACAACAGGCTGTTGAAAGTAACTTGTGCTTGCACAAGTTGCCTCTTCGGGCAATTCACCTTCCGCAAATATGTTCTGCAAGTGCTTGGTAACAACACTTCTGTTCACGTCAAAAAGCCTGGTAATGGACATCTGTGTCAGCCAGATATCACCATCTTGCACACGGATTTCAATGCCATCCTCAAAGCAGGTCCAGTTCGCCTTGGCAGCCGTTCAGCCTGTCCTGTTCCCATTTGGCGATGGCGGCCATGTCCGCCTCAAGTGTGTTGTGCTGGGGGAGAATGCCGATGTGCCTTAGGAAGTCCAGGGTGATCTGGGGCGTGTCCAGGCGCTCGTAGAAGGCGAAGCCGTGGGGTGCCTTTGCCTCAAGATGCAATTCCACAGGAATGCCCATCTGGCGCATACGGCGGTATGCCTTGACGGAACCCATGGGGGAATAGGGATCATCGCCGCCGTGCATGAAGCAGCAGGGGCAGGTATTGGCGTCGAACTTGAATACATCGTCCAGCGCCACGTCGTCACCATGGCCGCGCTTCGTGTTGGGCTCCAGCAGCCCATCCGTCAGCACGTATGCGGGGCACATTGGAATCGCCCACGCCACATTGCAGGGTATTTCATCCAGTTTGTCAATGGGCTTGTAGGCGGCTGTCATGGATGACAGCGCCAGCAGCATGCACAGATGTGAGCCAGCGGAGCAGCCGATGACGCCGATCTTGTCAGGCGAAAAACCACGCTCCGCCGCCTGGCTCCGCACCATTCTCACCGCCCGCTGCCCGTCCTCCCAGGCGGTCTGGTAGATTGGAATGCCCTTTGGACGGGGCGTCCTGTAGGTGAAGTTGACGCAGTTGATACCCGCTGCCAGCAGCCTGCCCACCAACGGCGCAAAGGATGGCATGTCGCAGCAGTTGCTGTAGCCGCCGCCAGAAATGATTATCATGCAGACATCCGTCCTGACGCTTTGATCAGGCGTCTTGAACCACTGTATGTGGGGAATCCTGTTTTCCTCTGGCTTGAAACCCTCCGCCGCTACTTCCTCAGTGGTGGCGGCTATCTGCTGCGGCTGTGCATCGGGCATCCTGTCTTCTGGCCAAAGATAGTATTTCTTGCCCTCTGCATATACTTCGTAATCTTTGAATTCTTTGATTTTCATAAAATCGTTGTTGAGTTTGTAGTTGTCAGTGGACCGTGGAC
>JAFYGL010000510.1 GCA_017543165.1 Victivallales bacterium
CCCTACGATTCCCTTGGAGGGGGCGCAAACGGGCGCAAACGGGCGCAAACGGGCGCAAACGGGCGTAAACGGGGCGGAACGGGGCGGCTTTATCGGAGGGGGCGGCTTTAGCCGCCCCGTTCCGCCCCGTTCCGCCTCGTTCCGCCCCGTTCCGCCCCGTTATTCTGTTGCCCTGATGATGATGAAGTCGTGTTTCTTCAGGGTGAATTTTACTTTGTTGCCTGCAACGTCCAGGGGCTTGCCTGTTTCCTCGTTCTTAGCGCTGGCGATGGGCTTTGCGTACGTCATTTCCGCAGTGCAGTCATTGTCGGCATAACTGCCGATGAAGGTGAATATATCCTTGCCGCGCTGGTATGTGACCTGCTTCAGAGCATCGTTGCTGCATTTCACAGGCGCTTTCTCATCCCAGAAGTTATAGACCACGCAGTCATCCTTCCACGTGCCGAAGTCGTAGAACCTGTCCAGCGTGTTTTTGATAAGCGTGTAGTTGGAGCCTCTTGGGCATGTGGGCTGGACCTCATGGGGTAGCAGCGAGGCCAGCATGGTGCGTGTAGCCCAGTCCTTGATTTCCTTGGTCTTGGCGCCAGTTATGCCCTCCAGCACGGTGGGGAAGCAACCCGCCTGGACGCCAGAGCACACCGCGCGGATGTAGTCCGAAGTGAAGCGCTCCTGGAAATCATTCACGCCATATTTCCACTCCATTCCCATTGTGTTGGTGGTGAGGCCGATGGTGGGCAGGATGTTGGTGTTGGTGTGGTGTGCGCAGATCCATGGCTTGATGCCCCTGTCCATCATGGTGACAGCCTGACGGCGGTTGTATTCGCGGCAGCGCCAGAGGCCCAGCGAAGGATGCACCCTGCCATTGTCGTCAATCCATGCGCCGCCAGTAGCCCAGCTATTGCCAGCGGAGAGGAACACATTGTCGTTGTAGATGCCCTTGAAGCCGTGCTCCAGCATCTTGTCCAGGTAATAGATGGCATAATCGACGTATGATTCGTTCAGCATGAGGCCGCCAACCCACTCGTCCCTCATGACGGGGTGTTCGGGAAGTTTGGCAGTCGATTCGCTGTCGCAAGTGTAGCAATAGACGATGCTGTCATCCTGGCGGTCATGCAGGCCAGCAGTGATGTTGAAGCCGCCCTGGGTGTGGCTGAGGATGTGTGAGCGGGCGTTCTCCTTTGTCATGTTGTTCAGCCAGGGTGCTTCGCTAGTGCCGTATGCCTTCATGATCCTGTCTGTCCAGGCATTGATGTATTCCTTGTCAATGACGCCTGTCCTCTGCGCCTCGAACATCTTGTCCCAATGGCTGAAGTCCTGGAATGCTGGGTATCTGCCAGCCCAGGTGTAGAAGCAGCCCCAGTAGAAGTTGGAATACATTGCCCGTGAGAGTTGCGTGCCCTTCTTGGTGAAGGCGTCCCTCCATCCGCGCCAGCCCTTTGGCATTGGCTTCACTGGCGAGGCCAGCAATGCGAAGGTGATGGTGTTGTCCTTTGCCAGTTTCATGGGGCTGTTGAGCAGGTTTAGCCTGATGGTGACTGTGCCGTCCTTTTCACGGAACAGCTCCACGCCATCCCTTTCCTTTGAGTGGCACCATCCCTTGTCCCAGTCCGCCGCATAGCACAGGCCGCGGTATTCGTTGCCCACCCAGATGTACGGCAGGAAACTGTCAAAATGTGTTTGCGGTACTTTCTTTGACGAGAAAAGGAGGCCATTGCCCTTGGGCACGAAGCCAGCGGGATTGTGGCGGAGGCCTTCGCCCACTGGGTGGTAGAGGGTGGCGATTTCCTTGCGTATTGGAATGTCCACATACAGGCGTGTCGGCAGAGGCTTCGCGCCAGGGGTAAGTTTCCAGTCATAGCGCAGCAGTCCATCCTGCTCCATGCGGATGTTCGCCTGGATTTTGAGCGCCTCGCATTCCAGTGCATTTTCCGCAGTGATGGTGGTGTCTGATTCGCTGAGGAACCTGGGCGCCTGGCATTTCCAGGCCAGCCTTTTGCCATTGGCCTTGGCAATGACTTCCACTGGACGGGCCAGCACGGCGCCGCCATTGGCGGTGATTGCCTCGGGCAGGCCGTTCTTGCCCAAAGTCATTTCCTTCAGCACGGCGGACAACTTGCTGCCATTGCGCTTGAGGGGCGTGAAGCCAGTTATCAGCCTGTCCGCCTTGCCGATATCGTTGTTGAGCCAAGCATAGTCCTTCACATCAAATGAGCGTTCCAGCAAAGGCGTCTCCGAATTGTTTTTGGACAGGAAGAACGAATATTTGCCGTCAGCCAGCTTTTTGGTCACAGGCAAAGCCAGACGCAAGGTGGCCATTTCGCGGCCGTTCTCCTCTTTGCTGTAGGCCTTACTGAAGTCCAGCGCGAATGTCTCCACCACCTTGTCCTTGGAGTTCCTGATTTGCAACTGCAGTTTCTTCTCGGGGACGGCCTTGCAGTCCAGCACCAGGTCTATAACAGCCTTGTTGAGGCTCTGATACCAGCAGACATTGCCCGTGACAGGCTTGTCGCCCTGGGAGAGCATGGTTATCTCGGTGGCCGTCAAAGGGCGCGAGTAGATGCTGAAGTCCGCAAAGGCGGCATTGGAGAGTTCAGGTTCGCCCACCTTGGCAAAGTCCATTGGGAACTTGTGGGAAAGGACGCCGCGGCGAATGCCGTTTATGTACACTTCCATTGCTTCAGGCAGGAAGTTGATTGCAATGTGCATCCACTGGCCTGGCTGGGGACGACGCCCGATAAGCGTGTTCTTCGGGTTCTTGTTTTCTGGAGCGAAGCCCTGGCATCCAACAAGGAAGCCGCCGTCACGCTGCTCCTGGAAGTAGATGTAGCCGTTGGGCCTGTAGGCCGTGCCGAAGAAGCGGCGGTAGGATTTCTCCTTGTGAAGAGGCGCCGCAACCCTCATCCAGAATGAAACTGCGCCAGATGTGCAGAGTTTGGCGTTGGGGAAACTCACTGTGCGCC
>JAFYGL010000511.1 GCA_017543165.1 Victivallales bacterium
ACTTCACTGGCAATCCTGCCAAGAACGCCAGTTTCGTGCTTCAGGCTGGCGCCTCAAAGCAGTGGAAATTCCGTGTGCTCGTTCATGACACCACGCTCGCCGCGACACGCATGCCCGAACGCTACCAGGACTATGCCCACGCAGCAATAGCAACGGAAATCTAATCAAGGTTGCAACGCCGAGCGGCTCTCTCAACACAGAGCCGCTCTTTTTTTAACGCTCTGTTCCCCAGGGGAACAGAGCAATCTCCTAAAAATTCCTCTGCAACTATTTATCCTTGAGTATGAAGCACTTTGTGTTAACTATGTGACAGCTTACAAGTATCAGGCTCCAATCTTCTACTTCCGACACTTGAAGCTGGGCTATGCGATGCGAGCCCAAAATATCCAGTGCGTGCTTCAGCGAGACAAAGTTGTTTTCCTGCGTGGCCTCGTCGGCAAACATACGTACGTTGAAGTCATACATGACGTCCCCATCGCCACTTGTCCAAGGGAGACCAGTAGAAATTGGAATTAAGCCAAAAAGGCGGTAAGAGACATTCTGTGTTGCGAAAGTTGCGAGGGGAACTTCCCCGTTGTTAATAGCGACAGGCGAATTCCAGCGTGCTATTTCGCTATATGAGCTGCATCCAACAAGCAGCAAGGCTACCATTACGAAGAGAAATGCTATTTTCATGATTTTATCTCCTTTATTATTTGCCTTCCTTGTCATTGTTTCTTGGTACCAGCACAGCCGAGACGTTAATGGTTGCGGAGCCGAATAAGGCTCCGATGAGACCTGTTTCGCTTGCTTCCGCGTATGACGCGTTGGTATTATTGTAGATTACGTCAACCAGATCGCAGTTGCGACTGTCTGCGTAATTTGTAATTGCATTTTGCAGATTTGCGAGGCTCACATGGTCCCTAAATAAGGAGAATCCACCTTTTATGCTCTTTTTCTCGCTGTCCCACCTGATGTCTCCAGAGAAAATCGGGACTTGCCATAATGTGTACAAGCCCATGCATTCAATAAAGACAACCTCAGAAGGTTTTCTGTCTGTCCCCTGGAGTTTGACACCATCCAGTGCGCTATAGGGAGTTGAGGTTATTGTTGCACAACCACTGACCAACACTAGTAATGCAACGCCTAAAATCGACTTAAAAATGTTTCTCATGCAACTCTTTTCTTGATTTTGAAATGATTTATCTTGTATGCTCTGTCCCCCATGGGGAACAGAGCGATCTTGTATTGTATTCATCCAAAGTCATTGAATGGACTGTTTCAATGCAAGAACTGCTCTGCGTTACGAATCGCCAATGTGCTATTATTTGGCGTTAAGGCGTTCGCCTACTGCGCCGCCTGGGTGTATCAGGGCGAATTGTTCCGCCTGGTAGTCTGTTTCCTCTATCAATGCAGCCTGGAGCGCATGGAATATCATGCAAAGGGCGGTGGTGCTTGTGGTGCCCTGGGCGTTCCACTTGTCGGTTTCACGATTGACATGCTGCTTGAGCACTACGTCCGACGCAAGGGCCAGCGGCGATTCCATGTTCTCCGTGACTGTTATGATGCTGACATTCTTGGCCTTGCAGATGTCCACTATGGGCAGAAGTTCCTTGGTCTTGCCGCCTCTTGAGGCAAACACCATTACATCGCCTGGCTGAAGAAAGCCAGTTGCACCATGCACTGCCTCCGCAGGAGAAATGAAGCGGGCAGGGCGCTCTATGCAGCACATTAAATGCGCGAAATGCTGGCAGATTATGCCTGAATGCCCGCAGCCAGTGGCTCCGATGCGAGGGGCTGCCGCCAGCAGGTCCACCGCCTTGCCGAATTGCACGCCGTCAATGAAATCCTTCATCTCCGTCAGGCAGGCAATCTCAATGTTGTATGCGTTTTTCAACGCGCGTAGGGCTTCAAGTTTCATAATTGTGCCTTTTTTAGGCGCACCCCCGAATTGCGGGGGCGCACTCAAGTTGCCAGTGAATTAGCGCTTCAGCTGCAGGGTGTAGTGCACGTCGTCTGACTTTTCCTCTGCGGTGAACTTGTGCAGTGTGTTGATGACTTTGCCGCCGTTCCACTTGCGGTCTTCCTGCAGGTCGCCTGTTGTGCCCATGACGGTGACATTCACCTGGCGGCGGCGTGCGCGGACATGGTCCCAGTCAATGAAGTAGATGTGGGCGAACTCGCCTGCATCGAGGACGCCGTCCTTGATGGTGATGGTCTCGCTGCGGCCAAAGAAGACTGAGCGCAGATGCCCGTCTGTGTTCATGCTGGTGAAGTCGCCAGGTTCGTCCACGAAACGGCCATACTTCAGGTGGATTGGGCCTGGATGGCGGTACTGGTGCTCTTCAGCGAAGTCTGGAATCATCTTGCGCATGATGTCCAGCAGGTCGTGCTGGAGGAATTCGATGTCAAAGCTGTCGATATCGTGTGAGCATTCCTGTACCATGACCGAGCATGTGGTGTGGTGTGAAACAACGCTGACGGTTCCGTTCTTGATGCCAGAGGCCTTTGCGATTTCCATGACTTCCTTTGAAATGTCGTGGAATGTGGGGATCCAGCCGCGGGACTGGAGTTCGATTTCCTTCTGGTACACCTTGAAATCCATTGGGGCGTTCTTCTTTGTTGCCATTTTTGTCTTCCTTTTTGTTGAGTTTGCGTAACTTTCCAGTACCCTCTATTCAGGTATGGATTATTTTTATCCACGGATTTCCACAGATTTTCACTGATTACCTTCTGTTGATGTAATCAGTGAAAATCTGTGGAAATCCGTGGATAAATAGAATATCCAGACCTTTCAGATGAGCACTGGACAGCTTAC
>JAFYGL010000512.1 GCA_017543165.1 Victivallales bacterium
CTTCTCGCGACACTACTATGATCTGTTCAAAATGTCATTCTCGGCAGTATGCCAAAATGCGCTGGCAGATATGGAACTGCTGAACAAAGTGGTGGATTTCAAGCGCAAGTTCTATCCACGCGCCTGGGCAAGGTACGACCTGGCATACCCAGGCGCCATCAGGTTAATGCCACCAGAACACAGCCTGAAGCCGCTTGCAAACGACTATGCCCAGATGCAAGAAATGCTCTATGGCGATTACCCTAAATGGGATGAGATACTTGGCAAACTGCAAACACTGGAAAAGCAAATCAACGGGACGGCACCATGAAACTCTACATTCTACGCTGGAACCCGCAAATATCCTCCTACAAGACTGAGGATTTCCAACAACGCGTTGCAGTTCGTCAATGACTACAAAGTCTGGCTCATATTTGACTTCAGAGGTAATTTCAAAACTATCATCAAAATGCGCTAGTTTTGAAAATTACCTCTACAGAGAAACCATATTTTCAAATTGGGCATGAATGGAAAAGCAAAGCGTCATGGCAGTTTTTCAGTTTTCCCGCAATAATTCCTGAACACCTCATAGAAGCCTGGCTTTATCATGTCACGGCCATTGCAGACCAGCAAGGTGCGCCCGCCAGCGGCCAGTATCGCCTTCAGCTCCGCCTCCAACTGCTCAGGGGACTTGTAAGCCAGCGCCTGTCCAGGCGTTGCATTCAAGCCCACGAATGGGATGCCCTCTGAATTGGAATGGTACTTCCTCTCATGTTTCAAGACATACTTGGTGTAATTCGTGACCTTGTCCAGCGGCCATTGGAAATACCAGGCGACAGTCTGCCCGCAATAGTCCACCTTCGTGCGGTTTGCGAACAAGGGGTCCGGCTGGAACACTGGCCAGTAATGCGCCAGCACCTTGAAATCGGGACGCTTCTCCTTGACGTAGTCTATCATCGCGTTGAAGTAATCCACCAGCAATTCCCTGTAGAACTGATTCTTGTTGGCCTGGGTGTCTGCCAACTTGTTCCTCTCAAGATAGCCCCTGTAGTCCAGCAGGCACTTCTCGCAGTAGCATCCATGCAGATTGGTATATCCAATGCCGTCAAAATAGATGCCCTTCACGCCAGGCACCGCCTTGGCGAGAATCCCGTCAATCTTCTTCTTTGACATGGCATAGTTCTCATCGCTGTTGAAGCATGGCGTGTCAAATATCATCACATTCATTGCGCCATTGTCAGGTTCTCCGCCGTAGCGATAGCCCTTCTCAAGCTTACGCTGCAAGAGAATCTTTGCGCACTCCTCCTTGGGCAATGCCTTGTCCAGGTCCTTGCCTTTTACATAATCCCGATATTCGGCCTCCTCCTTTGAAACGACCTGCGGGTGCGGTCCAGCGGGCGTAAAAGTTCCGCAGTATGGCGTCATGCCATATTTTACGGCCAGGTCATAGTCCTTCTGTGTGATGACCATGATGTCGGTCACCCCAATCTCCGCATATTTTCTGGTATTCTCCTCACCTCTTGCGACGCCCCAGCAATACAGGCGCCGGAATCTTGGCGGCTTGGATGCAAACGTGCTGCATCCGCATACAAGCAGAACCACCATGCTCAAAAACAACACACGCAAAAAACTTCGTTTCATCGTACATCTACGCTGCAGTTGCATGGCCTTATGCTGTGGGAAACAGGCGTTTCAAGTATTCGTCTAGTGGCTATTAATTGACATTCAACCTGCCCCGCCTGAGATTACCGCTCCTATTATTATCAGTATTATGCCCAGCAGAATAATGCCAAGGCTTTTCTTGCATTTGTCAAAATGGCACAATGCAAAAATTAGGTGCCCAATTTGAGTGAACAATCCCAAAAGCCCCCAGGCAATATGTTCTTTGAACTCATCGATTAAAAGCCCAATGGCGCCAATCAGATAAACAACAATGCCAATTACCATCAAGATCATGTTTGTTTTCTCCTTAAATCACTTGTTGTAATATTCAGCCTGTTATTCAGGATTGCGCTAATATACATCGCATATCACGATTTTCCTCTCACTATAAAAACTTCAATTCAAGCCAATATCAATAACCCATAATTAGTCAGTCCCCCCTCTTTTCAGGGACTAAAGAGACGAAGGGACAAAGGGACAAGTGTTGTATTCTTTGCTTTTTGTCTCTTCGTCCCTTCGTCTCTTTAGTCC
>JAFYGL010000513.1 GCA_017543165.1 Victivallales bacterium
AGGTGATGTTTGTAGGAAACCTTGTGACCTGCACTTCCAGAAATGCAATCAAGACAATGGAGTTCAGTCCAGAGCAGTATCGTATGCTGAAACTTTCAAACAAGGCGAAGGAGGATGAACTGGACAGGGTGCTGGTGTTTAACGTGGGGGTGGAGCGTGAGCGTATGGTCCCCGAACCAGATGTCGTCATTCTTGACAGCAAAAGTGAGATTGCGCTCAGGGACAAAAACAAATACTCCCAGGTCGATACGGTCAAGTTGAAGGTGTGCACATACAATGGCCTGAAGGAATATTCGGAATTGCGTCTTCCATTCTGCCCTGCTATAACGAAGGTGCGTCTGGAATATGCAAAGGTCACGAATGGGGACAAGACGAGGGAACTTAACCTCAATGAGTTGAAGGTAATGGACAGTGGCTGGACTGCCACTGCGCCGCGCTACCCCGAGAAGAAAATGCTGGTTGCCAACTTCCCGTCGGTGCAGGTGGGCAGCGTGATTGAATACAAAACAGTGACGGACTACGATGGCGACGAGCCATTTAGCGTACTGGAATCCTTCGCTGGATTTGAGCCAGTGATTGCCAAGTCCCTGTCCATCAAGGTGCCTGATGACATTGACATTTCAGTTTCCAAGGCTCAAAATGGCTTCCTTGCAAAGGACAAGGCGGAGAACATAAAGGAAACGGTCCAGAAGAACAATGGACATACTACATATATATGGAGCGCAGAAAATCAAATGCCCTTGAAGCGTGAGAGGAACCTCCCGCCATTGCGTTGCATATTGCCTACAGTCTCTGTTTGTTCTGGCAGTTGGACTAATCTGTCTCAGAGATTGCAGAATGCAATAAATGGCAAGGATGTGGCCCAAGGCAAGCAATTGACCAGGCTTGTGAAACAACTGGAGGCATACGGGCCAATGCGGAGAGTGCGCGCGTTGAAGACATACGTCTCCAGGAACATCAGAAGGGCTGGCCCTGAATTGTTCCAGGTCCCGCTGTCATGCTTCAGCACGGCTGAGGCCACGCTTAATGCAGGCTATGGCAACGACATTGACACGGCGATTCTTTATTATACGGCTCTTCGTATGCTGAAGTTGAAGCCGGAGATTGTGTTTGTTTCCAAACGCAGGCATTCTCCAGATGTGGAGGATATAGTCTTTAAACATGTGTCTGCCACATTGTTTACAAAGGCGTTGGTGCATGTTGAAGTTGATGGATTGGATGTCTGGTTAAATGACAAAGACCAGTATTCGGAACTGGGATGCTGCTCATACGAGAATTGCCTGGCACTTTATCCAGACGGAAAAATCAGGCGCATTGAGTTGGATGGCAGGTATTCTTCAAGAAGGGATAGGAAAATTGTATTTGATTTCTCAGGCATTGGAAATGCCAAAGTCAAGGTCATTGAGCGCTGCCAAGGTTCGGAATACGCAATATACAAGCAGATGTTTGCCGAGATGACGCCAGAGGAGCGCCGTCGGTATTTCCTGGCAGAGATAACCGCAATTTCTCCACTGGCTGTGCCAGAAGGCCCTATGGATTCCAACTTCAATGAATATCCTGGATTTATCTCATACGGCGCAAGGCTGGATGATTTTTTGGTTGAAAACGGTGATTTTCTTTCCGTTTGTCTTGGAAATCCATTCAAAGGTGCCATTTCCGCCTCTGAGGATGAACGCCAGCTTCCATACGAGGGAGGGGCAAACTCAAATAGATTCAGAATTGCATACGAACTACATTATTCAAAATTGGATGGATATGAATTGTTCAAGGTCCCGTTCTGCGACAATTATGATTTGAATCTTGCCAAAAATGCTTTTTCATACAAGGCAACAGTCAAGTCTGATTATGCGCGTTTTGACTTTTGGCAGTCCTTGTCGCCATTCTTGGTAATGCCAGGAGAATATGGCTCATTGCTTGATTTCAATTGGAAAACTGGCAGCAAGCCAAACAATACGATTATCTTCAGGAAAGTGAAGAAATAGTCATGCCCATTGTCGAAAAATCAACGTATAAGACGCCGGTCTTGTTCTGGAACGCCCATTTGCAGACGATATATCCCAGCTATGCCAGAAAACTGGAGAAAGTCAATTACGAAAGGGAGGCATTCACTGCCCCAGACAAGATGAAATTCTATCTGGATTGGTCCAAAGCAGGTTCTGATAAATTGGTAATTGTGAGCCATGGGCTGTGCGGCAACACAAACAGGCACTATGTTCGAAGCACAGTCAAGACCTTCAATTGCATAGGCTGGGATGTGCTGGCATGGAATTACCGCGGAACTGGCCCCACGCCACTGGAAGATGCGTCATCCATGACCACCAGCAATTCCACTGAGCATCTTGCCTGGGTGGTGGAACATGCGATTCTTGCAGGGCACTACAGGAAAGTGGTTCTTATGGGCTTCAGCATGGGCGGGGACTTGAACATGATGTATCTTTCCAGAGAGGCAGCATCTGTGCCTTAAGAAATGCTCGGCTCTGTTTCCTTCTGCGCAACGATTGATGTGAACGCCAGTTCAAGGTGCTTTGATTCCTTTATGGGAAATGTGTATTTCAAGTATTTTTTAAGGAAACTGAAGAAGATAGTCCTTGATGCAGAGAAGGCCACTCCTGGCTCTGCGAAGAATATTGCAAAACTGGACAGCGTTTCGAATATTCAGGAATATGACAATTTGTTCACGGCGCCTTTGGCGGGCTTCCGCAATGCGGAAGATTATTGGACTACCTCATCTGCATGGCGCTGGCTTGACAGGCTTCAGGTCCCAAGCCTGATAGTCAATCCCAAGAACGACCCATTCCTGGCAGGAAAGTGCTATCCAGTCGATGAGGCAAGGCAAAACAATGCTTTGTTTCTGGAGATGCCAGATGGCGGGGGGCATTGCGGCTTTTTCAACTATGGCGATGTGGAGTGGTGGCCCATGCGTCGTGCCAGGGAATTTGTCAGCGGCTTGGAATAAGAGGTAACCTCTTAAGGCTATTTCCCTGTGATTTTGCGCAGCAGGTATGCGATTCTAGCAAGAAGCGGGATTCTGCTGTGCTTCAATGCTATTGCAAGTGTTTCCTTTCTTGCCAGTTCCCTGGATGAATTGGCCATTCCGCCAGCCTCCATGTTTACCAGTGTCTTTTCAAGATACAGCGTATTCGCCTTTGCCTTTCTGCAGCGCCAGATAAAGTCATAGTCCGCGGAAATCCTGTAGTTTTCGTCATAGAGACCTATTCTTTTATAAAGAGGGGCGCTTGCGAATGTTCCAGGATGGGGCACTGGCATTTTGATTTCGCTCATGCAAAGGCAGTGTGGATACAGGCTGTACAAATATGCGCCATCAGGACTTACCATGCTTATTGGTGAACTTAATAACTCAAGATTTGCATTTTCGGAAAAAGCCTTGACAACGGTCTTGATTGTTTCAGGCAGGTAGAAGTCATCGCTGTTCAGCAGTCCGATTATGTCTCCAGTGGCTTGAGTTATTCCCTGGTTCCAGGCTTCTGGAATGCCTGCATGCCCCTCCTTGTGGTTCTGCCTCAGCAACCTGGCATTGACACCTTTCGCCTTCAGTTGCGGTAGGGCCTCCTCTATTATTTTAATTGTGCCGTCCTGCGAACCACCGTCAATAAACAAATATTCGTCAGGCAAGCGAGTCTGCCCCAATATGGAGGATATGCAACGTGGCAGTTTTCCCTGTGCATTCAGGGTGATTGTTATAAGTGAGAACTTGGCAGTCATTGGCAAATATCAAGACAGTTTTCCTTCGCGATTTTGCGTATGGAGGCAAGACTTTTGCCAGTGACTCTTGCGATTGAGGAAATAGGAAGTCTTTCCGAAAGCATTGCTATTACAACGCCAATGCAAAATTTCTCTTTATTTTCCTCCCCAATCTTGACCCCGATCTTGATGCCCCTCTTCTCGCCGTTTTTCTCCCCGATCTTGATGCCCCTCTTCTCGCCCCTCTTCTCGCAATCTCGTGTATATTCTTCCCATGCCTTGCACATGTCGATTTTCTCCTTGTTCTTTCTTAGCTTCAACTTCAGCCTCAGGCATAGATTGATTAATTGACGATTAATAAATAGTCAGAGCATTTTCCTTCGCAATTTTGCGTATGGAGGCAAGACTTTTGCCAGTGACTCTTACGATTGAGGAAATAGGAAGTCTTTCCGAAAGCATTGCTATTACAACGCCAATGCAAAATTTCTCTTTATTTTCCTCCCCAATCTTGACCCCGATCTTGATGCCCCTCTTCTCGCCCCTCTTCTCGCAATCTCGTGTATATTCTTCCCATGCCTTGCACATGTCGATTTTCTCCTTGTTCTTTCTTAGCTTCAACTTAAGCCTTAGGCATAGATTGATTAGGATGGCCGCATATACACTGAGTATGCCATCATGTATGCCCTTGCTTAGGATATTTCGCAATTTTCTCTTGTTGTTTCTATAACGGTAGCAATTTAACACTGTCCTTAACTCATCGCAAGCCACCTGCGAAGATTTTTCAGCCAACTTGGTTATGTCGAATATGTTGATGAAGTAGTTGGGGTATAATGCCATTAGTTCGTTTGGCCATCTTCTCGGTGTGGGAATCAGAATATTGCCGTCTCGCCAAGGGGTGCAACTTAGATTCAGGACAATGTTTATGATTGGCACAAGTTCCTTGCTTCCCCTCCCTGCGATGTCGTTTTTCTGTTCAATGTAGAATTGCAGGTCGTATCTTCCGCAACGTTCCAGCATTGTCCTGTCGTATCTTGTCTGCAATTCAACCCCAATGTAGATGAAATTGCCTGGACTGGATGGCAGTTGGCATTTGAACAGAAGGTCCCTGTGGCTATTGTCGCTCTTGTAAACACCTTTCTCCTTGAATACCACATTGTAATGAGCTGGGTCCAGTCTGATAAGATGCTGTGGCAAGATGCGACCATGCCGTTTTGTATATTTGGAGAAGCACAGGGTGAACAAATCCGCTGCGGCATCTGGCTGTCCAAAAAACACCTTTGCTGCTTCATCAACAGGTCGTCTGGAGGCTTTTATGTCTTTTATACTCATGATGCCTCATCTATTGTTCCATAAAAGAAGAGAAGCCCACCTGCCTGCACTGGCCACGATGCAACGGCTGTCCAGCAGCGCATCCACAGGCAGGTGGAACTCCCCGATTGCTTCTTCTATGAAACTACTTCTTCTTCAGTGTGCTTTTTTCTGAATTCATTTTCTGGATCTCCGCTTCAAGCGCATCTTGTTCCGCATAGAGCCCTTCCAATTTTGGATTCGCAGCGATAAACTGAATCCTGCGCTCCTTTTCAAGTTCATCTGTCTTTTCCTTTAATTGCACATTTGTTTCACATGCCTCCTTCTCCAGTTTTCTGATCTGCCCCTTCTTGTAGAGAAGGCGACCTCGCATCTTGGCAATCTGTACCTTCAATGCCTCCGCGTCTTTCACGACGGTGGACGCATCGTCGCACCTTACGGGCGCGCAGAAGCAAAGTGCACACAGCAAGCCAATCGTCAACATCCTCTTAACCATGATCTCGTCTCCTTCGGGGATTTTGGCATTCCCCATTGCCTGTCCCAGACATTCCACGGCATTGACTTTGCTTGGGGCAGGGCAGTTGCCGATGGTTTATCTGGTGTTGCGTTTTCTCATATCTGCCCTGTTCTGCGCATTACTATAAACAGCATTGATAAAAGCGCAAATCAAAAAATCAAAAAAAGTCTTGAAAAGCAAAAATAAAATAGTAAATTACCTGACATTAAAATGGATATAGTATAAAAATATAGAATAGAACTATAACATTTTATGCATATTTTAACAAACCTTTAAAATATGCGGA
>JAFYGL010000514.1 GCA_017543165.1 Victivallales bacterium
CATGGCCTCGAGCTGGTAGCCGTCTTTGCTGCCCGTCGCCCGCACTGGAACCGTAAGATTGCGCCGCACAGGGTGGTACATGAAGGCCTCTGGCCTGAGTTTTCCGTCCAGGCTCCCAGGCGAAAATGCCACGTGTATCTGACTTGGACCAAATTTCGCATTGTCCTTGTCCACGGCAGGCTGCAAGTCAATCACCACTTCCACATGGTCGCCTTTGAAACAGTCCGCTCCCATGGATTTCTGGCAATGAATGTCATCATGCACATTAAAGGCAAAATACATTCCATCCTGTCGGTATGCGACCTTTGCGCTGCCAGAAATATCGCTCTTCCCGTTCCATTTCACGCCTGTCGTCAAATCCAGTTTTTTCTGTTTCGCGTCGGGGAAATTGAATACGCTGCCAATTTCCTTCCAGTCCTCCTGGCTGAGTATGCCATCTATCACAATGCCTGGATCTTGTTTGTAGTAGATGGGCATTATGCCTGCCGAGCAAAGACAGGACAGCAGGCAGATGCAGCTTGTCAATAAAAGTGCGGTCTGTTTCATGATAACACCTGCCCGCCGCATTAATTGATCTTCCAGGGCCAGATACTCATATAGTTGTCACTGAGAAGCAGTCTCACACTTTCCACATGGCCATCGACGAACAGGCCATTGCCAGCGGAATTGCTGTTGTGCCTGCATGCCAGTCCTCTTCTATAATTGCTGCCGTTGTTGGGCTGGATAAAACTGATATCGAGTTTGCAGTCGCCAAACCACAGCAGCGAAGATGGGTTCTTCACAGATTCCATAAGGAACAGCGAGCCATCAAGAGGATCACACTGAAGTTTGCTTGAGTTTTGTAAATTCTGGTGGGGGCCGTAATCCACATTTCCCCACCCGTTGGTGACTTCCCCTTGTTCGCTGGGACATGCAAACATGTCAGTCGCTTTTCCATTCAATTGGAACTTGTATGGCAGATACCCCAGAGCAACCTGGTATGGGCGGTTTGTGGCAGAAACATCCGTGCTGAGCAGCCCAGCCCATGCCTGCTTGTTGCTGGCATTTGCATTGGGATAGCCGAAGAAGCCATTGTAGGTGCCAAGGCCGTATGAACAGTCGTTTGCATACATGAGCAGCCCGCCAAGTCCAACCTGCTTCAGATTGTTGGCGCAGAAAATGGCCCTTGCCTTGTCCCTTGCCTTGCTCAATGCGGGCAGCAACATCGCCGCAAGCACGGCAATAATCGCGATTACAACCAACAGCTCAATCAACGTAAACCTTTTCATCGTTCCATGTTTCATGTTTGTTCTCCAAATGGATTTGTAAGTTGGATGCTATCTATGATTTTACTTTGATTTTCGCATAGTGGCAACGCTGTCCCTGAAATAGAAGGAAGAAGCTATTTCAGTGCGTTTCCTTGCGGCTGGCTTCACTAAATTGTCAAGAATGGCCTCCGCCATTTCATTGAAATGAAACTGCGCTGTGCTCAAGGCAGGCTGAAGCAACTCGTTTCCAGGGTCATTGCCGAAACTCATTACGGAATAATCCCGTGGAATGACATAGTTATGTATGCCAAGCGCGGCATATACACCCACCGCAATGCTGTCCGTATAGCAGTAGAATGCAGTGGGACGCCTTTTGATTGCAAGTATCTTTTCCACTGATTTTGCCACATCATGGACCTGCTGGGATGCAGAGAAGGCGACCAGGTTGATGTCTGGCTCCACATCAATGCTTTTCAGGAAAGCAGGCAATGTATCCACATTGTACCCGCGGATGTCCTGATTGTTGCCGTTGATGATTGCTATTCTTCTATGCCCCATTTGGCGCAGGTACTTGATGGATTCCTCAAAAGCCGTGGTTGCATTGAACACAAAGCTGTGGACCTCAGCATACTTGTCAAACTCATCGTCATCGTAAACGGAAATCGGCAAACCCAGTTTGTGCAGCGGTTTGAACTCCGCTTCAGTACAGTACGCCATTACGATTATTCCGCTGTAATGCCGCTGGCTCAGCATTTCAGTCATGGAATTGCCGTCCCCCAACCCGAGGAATTCCGCTTGTATTTCATCGTACTCCCAATTGCGCATCCTGAAATGCTCCGTAAGTGCCTTCAACAAGCGAAAATTCGTGGAACGAGGATTGATATTGGTCTTGTTGACAATAAGTATGCGGAATGATTCTGGAAAAAACGGACGCTGGCATTTCACCATGGTGCCAAAGCCAGGACGCATTTCTATATAGCCTTCTTTTTCCAGCCGATTGTAAACGTAGCGGACTGTATTGTGACACACATTTTTTTGCGAGGCAAGCACACGCCCCGTAGGCAAATGAGTGCCTACGGGCAAAGCACCCAGGCGTATCTGAGTTACTATTTCATCGTATAGTTCTTTCTGTTTGCTGAAGCTCATAATAGTCACTTGGGAGTAAAGTTGTGTCCCTTGTGTCTATATTATACAAAAAAATTTTCCTATTGCAAACCCTTTTGATAAAAAAACTGGAGGGCAATTACAAACACAGATATCCCGTAACGCTTTTATATTCTTTGCGGGAATTATCTAGAAACAAAATCTGGCAAAATCGCTTTTCAAAAAACAGAAATTTTTGAAGTTTTAGGAGTAATACTCTGTTCCCCCATGAGGGTAGATTCTCGCTGGGAG
>JAFYGL010000515.1 GCA_017543165.1 Victivallales bacterium
ATGGTGGTGTTGTCCATATTGTCCAGCATTATGATATCGGCCTTTGCGTCCAGTGCGGCCATGACATCATCCATTGAATCTGCCTCGACCTCCACTTTCAGGTTGGGATATTTTTCCCTTGCCAGCGCGACTGCCTTCTGAATGGAATCCTTTCCCCTGAGTTTTGCCAGTTCCCTGTGGTTGTCCTTGATCATGATCTGGTCATAGAGGCCCTGGCGGTGGTTGTGGCCGCCGCCCACCATGACTGCGTATTTTTCCAGATTGCGCCAGCCAGGCGTGGTTTTCCTGGTGTCAAGAAGCCAGATGGTCTTGCTGTTGAGCGCCTCCACATATTTTCTGGTGATGGTGGAAATGCCGCTTAGCCGTTGGAGGAAGTTCAGCGCGGTCCTTTCACCTGTCAGGATTGCCTGTGCCGAGCCAGTGACAGTGGCCAGTCTGGTGTATGGAAGGCAGTATTTGCCTTCTTCCACGTTCATTTCCACCTTGACATCGGGATCCAGCATCTTGAAAAGCTCGACCAGGACGGGCCAGCCGCAGAAAACGCATTCCTGCCTGGTCACGAAGAACGCCTGCATCATGAGGTCAGGCGGTATGATTGCCTTTGTGGTGACATCGCCAGCATCCTGCAAATCTTCTTCCAATGCAAGTTCGCACAGGACTTTTATCCGTTTGTAGTCAAGCAACATTATTGGTTTTCCTTCTTTACGTAGAATTGAATGATTGAAATCAAAATGAAGATGGCGGCTGTCTGCAATGCCACCAGTGCTATTCCCGCTGGAGGCAGCCAGAGAAGGGACAGCCCTGCGCAGGCAACTGCCAGGCACAGCAGGAGCACCAGCATGACAGCCTGTTTCCGTGAAAGTCCAAGTGCCTCGAACCTGTGGGAGATGTGCCTGTTGTCCCCCACATATATTGGCTTGTGCAGTCGCAGCCTGATTATCACCACCGCCACGGCGTCGAAGAGAGGCACCGCCAAGAGGAACAAAGGTATCACAATGGGGGCGGGAGTGGGGCTTTCACCTGGAATGTAGAATGTAGTCAATATCCCCAGTATCGCCAGCAGGCATGCAACGAAATGGCTGCCTGCATCGCCCATGAAAATGCGGGCGGGCGGGGCGTTGAACACTGCGAAGCCAGAAGTTGCGCCAGCGGTCAAAGCCGCCAGCACCGCGACGAAGAACTGCCCGCGGATAGCCGCCACTGTCATGAAAAACAGGGAGGCTATGATTGCCGCGCCGCAGGCAAGTCCGTCCATATTGTCGAAGAAATTAATGGCATTCATCAGAGTGAGGAACCAGAACACGGTGAAAATCGTGTTTGCGCATGGGATTTGGTGCAGGAAACTGATGCGCATCCCCAGCATGGCTGTGAGAATTGCCACCAGCAACTGCCCCAGGAATTTTTGCCATGCCTTGAGGGACATCTTGTCATCCACGGCTCCCAGTATTGTCAGCAAGACAGTGCCCGCCACAATGGTGCGGAGTTGCTGCGTGACGGATTTGATGCCAGGGAGCATGTCGCATATCCGTTGCCCGAATATGCTGCGGACTGTTTCCTCTGGTATGCAATAGGCGCCAGCAAGCCCGCAGAGCAGCACCAGGAGCCATGCCAGCATCATTCCAACACCGCCCAGCACAGGCGTGGATTTTCTGTGCCGCTTGTGCGCCTCGTGCTCAGGTATGTCAAGAAAACCCAGTTTTGGTGCTATGGATATGCAGAGTCTTACCAGCACCGCCGAGACAAGTGCCGTCACTCCCCATATTAGCAAGTATGCGTAATACATTTCAGCAAATCCAAGGCCTCATTCACATTCGGCTTTCTTTTGATTGAATATCTGGATTACCTTGTCGGTGACTTGTTCGGCTGTCAATCCGTCAGTCACGATAGTAGTTGCGTCCAGGGAAGGC
>JAFYGL010000516.1 GCA_017543165.1 Victivallales bacterium
AATGTTCTGCATATACAGCTTCATTGTGTCATTGTCAGATAACATAGTTGTTTCCTCTCAATTTAGTGTTTTTGTCATATATTTGCCTGTACCAGATTACATTACTTATACGTCGGAAATACAGAATAAATTGTGGCCTTTCCGTTTTTTTGTTTTCTGGTACAATTCTTGTTGTTGGTGGTTCAGCTTTCCCTGTCTGATGTTGCAATGTCCAATGCCGATTCAAGCAGGCCGTTTTCCTCAAGCATCTTGCGCAGCTTCTCCAAGGCAAAGTTCTGGATTTGGCGGACGCGTTCCCTGGTGCGTCCAATGCTCTGGCTGACTTCCTCCAGTGTTTTCGGCGGGTCGCCATTGAGGCCGAAGCGCAGCGTAAGGATTGTCTTTTCCCGTTCGTCCAGCGTTTCCACCAGCCTTAGCATGTCCCTGAGTGTCTCCTCGTCACGGACCAGTTCAGCTGGAGCATTGCTCTTCTCGTCGGGAATAATGTCCCTGAATTCGCCGTCCTCGCCATGCTGGATTGGGTCATGGAGGGAGATGGTAGTGATTTTGCCCAGCCTGAGGCCTGTGACCGTGCGCTCGGTCAGCTGCACTTCATCCGCCACTTCCTTGTCGCTGGGCTCACGCCCCAGTTTCTCCACCAGCTTTGCCCTGGCAGCCTGTATCTTTGTGATCTTGCTGGCGGACTGCACGGGAATCCTTATGATCTTGGACTGGTTGGACAATGCCCTGCGCATGGACTGCTTAATCCACCATGCCGCATAGCTGGACAATTTTGCGCCCTTGGACGGGTCGAACTTCTCCACCGCCCGCATCAGGCCGATATTGCCCTCCGAAATCAAGTCCAGAAGCGGAAGCCCCAGCCCTTTGAAGTCATGGGCTATCTTCACAACCAGCCTTAGATTGCCTCTGATCAGCTTTGCCCGTGCCTCATTGTCGCCTGCCTTGATCCTTTTAGCAAGTTCAATTTCCTCTTGTGGTGTTACCAATGGATATTGCCCTATATTCTGCATATAGAGCTTCATAGTATCATTATCCGATAACATAATTGCAAAACCCTCTCTCTAACGAAAAACAAGCCAATTCCGCGCCATGGCGGCGCGGAATTGCAGCAGCCTTATTCAGCGGTTGCCGTGCCTGGATTTGCAGTAGGAGTTTCAGTAGCAGGATTCATTGGAAGCGTATTGAAATTCAGTGCGGGGGACAGCTGTGCTGGCTTCACTTCAGGAGCGGGTGGAGCGGGTGCATTGTCAACTGGAGCAGCAGGCGTTTCCTCTGTCACCTGTGCGCCAATCTGGATTGGTGCAATGGGGGCAACAGGGACCTCAGTTGCGTTGGCAACCTTGGCAGGCGCGCCAGTTCCTGCGACAGAAGCTGATGAAGCACGGAGGCGTATCTTGTCCCCAATCTGGAGTTTTGAGAAATCCTTGATTTGTGGATTCAATGCGCGCACATCGGCTTCCTTGACCTTGTTCTTGCGGACAATTGTCCACAGATTGTCATTTGGCTGGACGATATAGAAGTTGCCATCGGCGGCAGTGGCCTGGGTATCGGCTTTTTTAACTTGCTTGCCATTGGCCTTTGCGGGGGCCTTGGCCTGCGCGGGCTTCTTCTTGATTACAGGGCGGGGCCTGGGTGTTTCCAATGCATACGAAGGCAGGTTCAGGACGCGGCCTTCGCGAAGTGTCGCATTCAATTCCATGTTGTTCTCGGCTGCCAGATCCTGGGTGCTGACCTTGAACATGTAGGCGATGACTGAGAGATAGTCACCCTTCTTGACCTTGTAGGTGCGGACGGGCTTCGCAACAGGCTTTTTCGCAGGTGCGCTCTTCTTTGGAGCAGGCTCTGCCTCAACTTTGCCACCCTGTGCAGGGGTCTCTGTCGTGGCAGTGAAAATCGGGGGTTCGCCGCCCTGGTTCGGAGCAAAAGGCGTGAAGTTGTTTTCCGGCGGTGGCACAAAGGTATCTTCGCCTTTGATTGTGGCTGGCGGCTGGCTTGCCTCCTGGGCCTTCTTGTTGAAGCCATGCTGGCTAGGCGAGGCATACGGCGGCGGAATGCATTCCCTGTCCGAGAGAATGGTCAGCTTGGTTGGTTTTGCTGCGGGGGCCTTGTTGCTGGCGCAGCCAGCGCCGAACATTCCAGACACGGCAAGCGCCGCCATTGCGGTGGCAACTGCAAGATTCTTTGACATTGTCATCTCCTCTTCTTTGTTTTTGGTGGTTCTATCAATCTAAATATTGAAAATCCTTTCAGGACAGGTCTTGACCTGCCCCGTTTGTGTATTTTTCAGCGGCTGCCTTGAAGCAGTCCCCTCTTTCGGCATAGCTTTTGTACATGTCCAGACTTGAACATGCAGGCGACAGCAGGACTATGCCCTCCCTGCCGTCATGGAAACACGCCGCCTTGCGCACTGCCTCCTCCATGCCACTGCATATCTCGCAAGGCACTATCCCATTCCATTGCTGGAAAATTCGCTCGGCACTGCTGCCGATAAGGAATACCTTGCTGACTTGCGCGGCCAGCTGGCGGTCCGCCAATTCCAAGGTACATGCCTTGTCCAGGCCGCCAGCAATCAGGGTTATTGGAAGTTCCTTGGGCTCAAGTGCCTTCAATGCGGCGCACAGGGCATCCACATTGGTGGCCTTGGAATCGTCTATGAACGTGAGCTTGCCAGCCTTCAGCACGGTCTGAAGCCGATGGTCCCCCACCTTGAAAGTCCGCAATTGTGCTGCGGCCTGCCTTGGTTCCACGCCCACTTCCCGTGCCAGCGCGATTGCAGCCATTGCATTCTCGTAGTTGTGAATGCCCTGGAAGGGCAAGTCCTCCGTCTTGGCGAGCAATCCGTCCTCCCTGGCGAAAATTGCCCCTTCCTTCAGGAAGAAATCCCGCCCATTTTCGCCAAATAGCACTATGCCCTCACCATCCAGATTGAATGCCTTCGCCGTTTTGGACTGCACAATGAATCTGCCGCCCTTCACCATTCCGCGCAGCGAGAGTTTCAGCCTGGAGTACTCCTCCATGCTGTAATGCCTTTCCAGGTGGTCAGGCGTGAT
>JAFYGL010000517.1 GCA_017543165.1 Victivallales bacterium
CGAACAAGGCTAAATACAGAAACATCCAGCGCATAGACGTAGATATTTTAACGCAGAGGCGCAAAGATTTTTAACGCAGAGGCGCAAAGGCGCAGAGACGCAAAGATTATTTTTTTCTGTGTAAATCTGTGTGAATCTGTGGATCAATTGGTTAGTTTGCCTGTCCAGTTGCGGAGGGATATGTCCCTGGCGCCCATTACCAGGACTGCCTTTGCATTTGTGGTCTTGATGATTTCCGCGGCATTGTCGCGGTCTGTGGCGCTGGCGTTTATGCCTGCCTTGCGCAAATCCTCCGCCACTTCGTCTGATGTTGGTTTGAATGCGGCTGTTCCGCCTGCATAATAAACTGGCAGCATGAGGAACATGTCGTCCTTGTGCAGGAGAGTGGATAAAGTTTCCACCAGTGCCTCGCGCATGAATTTCAGCGGGTTGAACCCGTGTGGCTGGAAGATTGCCAGCAGAGGCGAGCCATAGCGTTCCTGCGCGGTGGAGATTGCCGCCGCGATTTTCTCTGGATTGTGTGCGTAGTCGTTTATTGCAGGGATATTGCCTTTGATGGTACCCATTATCTCGAACCTCTGGCGTATGCCCCTGTATGGGAACAGCGAGCCCGCAAGTTCGGCAGGCGTCCTGCCCAAATCCAGCATGGACAGCAATGCCAGCACGGCGCAGGCGTTCTGCGCGGAATGCCTGCCATATTGCTGTGCCTTGACTTTGCCGAACTGCGCTGTCTCAAACACGATGCCCTGCTCATTGCAGGAGTAGTTTTGAGGCGAGACGCAGTCTGCTGATTGTGAGGTGCCGAATGTTTGCAAGTGCACACCTAGGCGGGGCACAATGTCTTTGAGTACGTCCTGGATTACAATGCCGCTTTTGGCCTTGGACAGGAATTGCGCGAATACGCGGCGCAGTTCAGCCTCCTCGTAATGGTCGTTTCCAACGTTCAGCACCATGGCGTAGTCTGGCGTGAAGTTCACCAGGGATTTGTCGCTTTCATCCACTTCGGCTATCAGCCACTGCGGGTTGCCCGCGCTGTGATGGAAATTGCCAGGAGCGTCATTTTCCTCTGGCAGCACATTGTAGCCGCCATTGACGAGCAGCACCCTTTGCCCCAATGCCTCAAGTGCGCTGGCAATCCAGCCAGTGGTGGAGGTCTTTCCGCAGGAGCCAGCCACCGCAATCAGTTTTGCCTCTGGCCTGAATAGATCCAGTGCCTGCGCCAATGCCGCCGCCCTGTGCATTATTGGAATGCCCTCGATGAAGTCGGGATTGCCTTCCTCCACTGCGCTGGAGGCGATAAGCAGGTCTGGCTTGAAGTCTTTTACGCCAGAGCCATCTTGTGGGTATATTGCAATGCCTTGTTTGCGGAGTGCATCGAAAAGCCAGGCATTGTCAGGTGCATTGTATGCCCTGTCGCTGCCAGCCACCTCATAGCCCGCATAGCACAGCAGCTGCGCGAGCCCGCTCATTCCAATGCCGCCTATGCCAACAAGAAACAAGCGGGGGACGTTTCCTTGTGCTTGCTGATTTACGATGCACTCAATGGGTGATATTTTCGGTAATTGTGTCATTTTTGCAATTGTTTTTGTGCTTCGGAAAGCTGGCGTCTAAGGCGCAGGTTTTCCGTGGAGAGTTCGTCAATCCACTGTTTCTGGCGCAGTGCGTGCTGTTCCAGCATTTTTATTCTGAGGTTATTTTCATCCAGGACGTCATCGCTCATTTTCTGGTTGAGGGTGCTGGCAAGCTGTTTTTCCAACTTGGCGAGTTTTTGTGAAATGATGCCTGCGTTTTCATCATCTGGAGATAGTTCCAGGAACAGCCTGTAATAGAATACGGCCAGTGGCAGTTTGGCGGGCTGGTTTGAGCAAAGGTCCGCATATTCCAGGCAGGCCTGCTCTTTGTTGTCATCGGCGGCAATTGCCATGAGAAAAGCATTTTCCGCTGCGGCATTGTCCTTGCCAAGCAGAGACAGACCTTTGTTGTACAAGTTGTCCTTTCTGTCGCAGGACAGCAGCATAAGTGCCGCGATGAGGAGAAGCAGGTATCTCATTTTTCCTTTGCCAGAATATCTTCGAATGGAGTGTGGTATTGCGGCATGGTGCATACTATTTCTGAAACGAATGCCCAACTTGGATTTGGGAATGCCAGGTCGAAGTAGTCAGGGGTGATGGCACCCGTGAATATCTTGTCTCCGTCCCGCAGCCTAAGGCGGAATCCCATTCTGTTCAGCAGTGGGATGCTTCCTGCCACGTCCCAGAGTTTCATATTGCCGACGTATGCAATTGCCTTGCCAGAAAGCAGGGCGGAAAATGACATCACCGCGCTACCAGGAGACAGGACTGGATTGTCAAAATACAGCCTGTGCTTTTTTGTGAATGCCTGTCCTGTGATGATCATTGAGCCAACGGACCAGGTCAGGGCAGGGGGCGTGAGTCTTTGCCATGTTTCAAGAGGGGCGTTGAGGTCGTATGTGAAAAGCACATCTTCCCCGATGCTGATGTATGCCTCGTGCATGTCAGGCATGACGATGCAGCCATTTGTTACAGTGCCTTGTTCGCTGTAGCCAACAGAAATCGCCCACAATGGCAGGCGATGCGCAAATGGGGCGGTGCCGTCTATGGGATCCACGATATAGGCGCTTCCTTTCAGGATGTCCTCAAATTGTGCCTTGCTCATTTTATCGACGCTTTCCTCGCCAAGGAAAAGGTCGCCATCCTGCTCCAGGCAGTCACGCAGTATAGCCTCGTTGGACTTGTCGATATTGGTTACAAGTGACTTGTCATACTTGGTGTCTATGGACAAGTTCTTTCTGTTTTCATTGATATTTTCAATGCACTTGTGTATTGCCGACAATGCCTTTTGTGGATCCCAGCTCATTTTATGCCTCCTATTTCAAAGGCGCGAGCCATTTTAGCTCATAGACCAGAGCCGTGGGACCAGTCTGCACCAGATGCCAGTCTGGGAATACATCAAGTTTAAGTATGCCGCCTGGCATTACGACTTCGACAGGTGACTTGCAATATCCCATCTTGACCGCCACTGCCGCGCATGCGCTGGCGCTGCTGCCAGAGGCAAGTGTATATGCCGCGCCTCGTTCCCATATTTCAATTGCGATCTTGTGCTCGTCCACAACCTTCAGGAATTGCACATTGATGCGATTTGGGAAGCAAGGGGCGTTTTCCAGCAGCGAACCCAGCTCAAGTGCGGTCTCCTTGGTAGCTGGCTGGTTGAGCACCACGCAGTGTGGATTGCCAACCGAGGCAGGGCAGTAGCGTATGTCCTTGCCGTTGA
>JAFYGL010000048.1 GCA_017543165.1 Victivallales bacterium
CTCATGGTTTCTTTGCAATTCAATCCTCTAGTAATCCAGTACAGGCAACAAGAGACTTGCGTTTAGTCTGACATGCAAACTCGGCGAACACTAGGCTGTTCACTTGCGACTCTTCCCCCAAGTCGCAATGGCAAGCGCAGCAATTGTTATAACACCAAACCAATTGCACACCTTGCCATCACCTCCACAGTTTTCACAGGGCGACAGACCACCATACCAGTTCTCAAAGCGTCCCAAGCCCCTACACTCAGGACATGTCTTGGTTAGTCCCGGCATCGCATGCGATGATTGTGCGCCCAAGCAGCATATTGCCATCAGCGCCAGCATTACAACAGAATGTTTCATGGCTTCTCCCATCAATGCTTCCTCTAGAACGAAATCCCCATGTCTCGCAAAGCCTTTATTGCGAGTTCATTTCCTTGTTTCGCTGCCTTTCGTATCCACTTCACGGACTCCTCCACATCTTGCGGCACACCTTCACCAGTGCCATAACATGCGCCAAGGAAGAACTGTGCCGCGGCTTGTCCCTGTCCCGCCGCCCTACGGTACCACATCACGGCCTCTTTCTTGTCCTGTTTCACACCTCCACCGTTAGCATAGCATCTGCCAAGGTTAAACTGCGCATCGGCATAACCCTGTACTGCGGCGTTGCGGTACCACTTCACAGCCTCTTTTTTGTCCTGTTCCACACCCTTGCCGAGATCATAGCATAAACCTAGAAAAAACTGCGCTCGAGCAAGTCCCTGTTCTGCCGCCTTACGGAACCACTTCACAGCCTCTTTTTTGTCCTGCTCTACGCCCTCGCCGAGATAATAGCATCTGCCAAGGTCGCTCTGCGCATCGGCCTGCCCCTGCTCCGCTGCCTTACGACACCGCTTCACCACTTCCTCTACCTTGTTTTGAGCGTTTTCCTTTCGCAGCATTTTTAGAGCCTCTTTGTGTCCCTGTTCGGCCGCCTTACGATACCATTTTATGGCCTCTTGCATGTTCCTATTCACCCCCTCGCCATCAGCGTAGCACGTCGCAAGCGAAAATTGCGCGTCAGCATACCCCCGCTCCGCCGCTTTGCGGAACAGTCTGACGGCCTCAGTCCTATCCCGCTTCACCCCTTCACCATTATAGTAGAGCGCTCCTAGAGAGCACTGTGCTCCAGCGACACCTTGTTCTGCCGCCTTGCGAAGCCACTTTACCCCCTCCTTCATGTCCTCTGGCACACCCTCACCCATACAGTAGCATGCACCAAGTATCCCTTGTGCTTCAGCATGCCCCTGCTCTGCCGCCATACGATACCACTTCACAGCCTCTTTCTTGTCCAGCTTCGCACCATCGCCGGAATGATAACATTTGCCAAGTTCGAACTGCGCTTCAGGACATCCCTGTTCTGCCGCCTTGCGGTACCAATTCGCCGCCTCCGTCTTGTCTTGTGGCACGCCGTCTCCATTGTCATAGCACTTACCGAGAGCTGTCTGCGCTCTGGCATCTCCCCGTTCTGCCGCTTTGCGGAACAATTTCGCCGCCTCTGCCTTGTCTTGCGGCATCCCTTCGCCCTTGAAGTAGCGCAGACCGAGGTCAAACTGCTTTTTTGCGGCGGCAACCGCCAGGCTGTCCGCAAGGGAGTTGCATGAATCGTGAAACATGCGTGTGGCGACATCCTTGCTGAACGCCCTGCCTGTTCCCGCGCACGTCGAACATTTTTCCTCAACAAAACCTTTCCCGTCGCATCTTTGGCAATTTCCGCTTTCGTTACACTTGTTGCAAGGTTTTGACACATGATGTTTGTTAAACCCGGAATACTTCACCGCCTGAACTTGCCCGGCCCCTTTACAAACAGGGCACTTTCCCTTTCCGCTGCAGGCATAGCAGCGAAGTCCTTTTTTTCCTGAACCGGAACACCGTTTGCAGTCGTCTGTCAACTCGGACTCAAACTCTGCCGCATCTTGCAATTCACCCTTTACGCGTTTCTTGTAAATGTCCTGTTTGCCGCATGCAATGAGGCATGCCGCCGCAGCCTTGAGATACGCCTGCTTCCGTTCAACATTATTGGATGACGCCATTGCGACCAAATACAACGAGCCTGCATTATTTATATCGGGATCGGCCTTGGCTAAAGTCCGCAATTCGGATTCAGAGAGGCTTGTTTTTTGGGGTGACGGCTTTTGAACCGCCCCGACCGCGCACAGCGCAGCCATCACACTTGCCACCATCAATGTCATTCTCATTGTTTCAATTCCTTTTGGTTTAATGATTGATTTACTTAATGGTCTTACTCGTCCGCCCCCCCATAGAATTTAGTTAAACAAGTAGATTTTCTTGTTACGCCTTTTCTCAACCACTTAATTGCTGTTTGCGCATCCCGTTCAACACCCAGCCCGGCATAGTAGCAAATGCCAAGATATTTCTGAGCGTCTTTGTTCCCTTGATGAGCGGCCTTATAAAACCATTTAAATGCTTCTGACACATCTTGTTTCAGTCCGTCACCGTTGTAATAACATAGCCCAAGCTTGCATTGAGCCACAGGTAGTCCCTGATCGGCCGCTTTGCGAAACCACTTGACAGCTTCTACATGATCCTCCTTCAGATTCGTATATTCTTCTCGTTTTGATCCTTCTAGATAACATTCGCCGATTGCATATTGCGCGCTTGCATCGCCAGCATCGGCTTTGTTTCGCGTCCTGCGGACAGATTCGGCATCCCCTATCGCTGCATAAGTCACGTCATGATAACCTAGCACACGACTAAATTCATAAAAAGCATAGTTACCTTTGGCGTAGGCGAGACCGGACTTTTTAGCTTTCTCATAATACTCATCCGCAGCGGATTGGTCTTTTTTTAAGTCAAAGCCTCCATGTTCATAGGAATATGCTAGGGACCTTTGGGAAGGTGTATGTCCCAGTTCCGCCGCCCTATGCAAAAGGAGAACGCACGTTTGGCTTCTGTTGGCAATTGCTCCACCCAAAGTTGCGTCCAACTCATGGTGATTTCCATACGCGTAGATATTGTTACCAAGGTTGTATAACGCATCTGGATAATTGCCACCAAGAGCAGCAATTTCAAGATACTTTCTGGCTTCGAAGCCATATCGCTTTCCAGCAATGATGTTTTCAATCCTGTCAGTACTGATTTTGATTTCACCGTTGATTGTACATGTGGCGAGCCAGTAATAGCAAACGCCCATACAAGTAATGGCCGCCAGGTCTTCCTTTTGTGCCGCCATGCGATACCAGCTTATAGCATCCTCAATTTTCTCAATCTCCTTTCGTGACTCCTCAATCGACCGGAGCGTACGATAAATACCCTCACCTGATGACCGCGGATAATATTCGCTGCGCACACGTGAAAAAATTATGGTTCCGACAGTAAATTGGGCATCTGTGTTTCCCTGCTCAGCCTCGCGGCGAAGCCAGGTGACGACGTCATCCCACTTGGGTAAAACAATTCTAGCTGCATTAATGACACCCTTACTTCTGACATCTCGACCGTTGGAAGTTGAGTCCCTGCATTTGATTACCACTCCGATAGCGACACAAATCAAAGCTGTTAGTGCGCACGCCACAATGGTGATATTTTTTTTGGACAGTTTCAGGCAAGAATGTCCACGCTTATCCAACACCCTTTCACGCTCAACTTTAGTGGCAATAAAATTTTTGTTACACACATTGCATTGGCATGAAGCACCTTCAACTTCTTCGTCTACTTCATACTCAGCTCCACAATATGGACATTTAACGGTAATTTCTTCGTGGATGTTATTTGCAAATTGAGTGCCGCAAGGAAGAGATTCTTCTTCCATCACTCCAGAATATGAAAACTTATGAGAGCAATACGGGCAGAGTAGATGTTGCCCGACAGGAACATCGCCGTCAACTTCGCAAGCATTGCCACAACTTGGGCAGGTTATCTGCAAGGTCTTCTTTCCGTTC
>JAFYGL010000518.1 GCA_017543165.1 Victivallales bacterium
ACCAGACCGTAATCTTCAGAAGCAGCCAGGATAAATTGTTCTTCGGCATACCAAATGAGGATATGGACTGCCGCAGCCATATCATTTGCTTTCCAGGCAACTTCGAGAACTGCTCTTCACTCAAAGAAGCCAGTTCACTGCGCATAACAGTGCCCGCCTCCGCAGAACGCTGGTTCAACAAGGACGCATTGGAATATGCAAACGCAAAACAAGCCGCACTCTCCCAACTGGAAAATCTGGCAACGGGAATATTCCCTGCACTTAAAGGACATTTCATTGGAAACGAACTCTTCACGCCCTGCACGATAAAACGCTTCACTGGCCATATCAACGGCGCAGTCTATGGCTCGCCAGACAAAATACGCAGCGGAAACACACTTATGAAAAACCTGCACATCTGCGGCACGGACCAGGGACTGCTGGGCATAGTCGGCTCGCTAACCAGCGGCATCATCACCGCAAACTCATGCATGGTTAAGAAGCCGTAGTAGAAAAGCATGACATACTGTGACACTACGGCAATGCCTTAAAAAAACAAAGTAGTGGCAAAACAACAATCGACGAGGGACACCCACCGTCGATTGCCGTTCTAGTGCTCTGTTTCAATTGAAAACTAACATAGCCGCGTATTTTTCGGCTGTTTCCTTGTGAGTTGCTCCTTACATAGGAAACTATGCGCGGCGCAACTCGCAAACAAACATCTCGAAAACTACATTAGCTCTATTTGTTTTCAATTGAAACAGAGCACTAGTGTAGTTGGTCACACCATATACTCCTCAAACGATAATCATTATCGACGTCCTTTGCCAGGTGGAGGCAGTCCAGGCTTATGGCTAGGGAAAGGATGACGAACGCGTATCCTTGGCGGACGTGGACGGTGTCCATGCCTTGGCGGCGGCGAACCATGATGCCTGCCTCTGCGCAACACAATTGGCTTTGGAGGATGCATGCTCCTTGAGCCTCTACCCATGCAAGGTCCCCTGTGAAAACGAGCAGGCATATACACTCGCCTTGAATAATTGTAGTTGTTGACTATCTTGGCCTTCCTCTTGTAAACTACCTTGCTACTGACTTTGGGGCACCACATCCTGACTGGCAACCTTCGGGGCTGGTTGAGGATAATCACGTTATTCGTCACCTTTTCCCTAACTGGAATGGAGGTGACCAAGTTGTCTGCAATTACAATCTCATTCTCATCCTTGTCAAACAAAGGTGAATCATCGGGCAATTCCAGCACGATTTCCTTGTCAGTCTCGCTGACAATTGCCTTGGGGAGTTCACGCTTCAAAAGTTCAGCGGCCTGGCTGTCCTCCAAATTCAGCTCCAATGTTTCCTCCGAAGGTTCAGTATCGGCAAGCTGCACATCAAAGCTTTCCTGCTCCAAATCACTCAATCTCAGAAAATATCCGCCACAGGCTCGTTTTCCACCGTCAATAATCCAGTTGCCCGCATTCTGCAAGCCCCTGATGTTGCCTTGCGTCAGCCGCGTTTGAATATGGCGTAAGGTGACACTGCTATCCTCCGTGTAATTGCCTGCACTGTCTTCCTCACTAGACAAGCTTTCCTTCAAGTAGTTCATGTCATTCAGCATCGTACCCTTGATGTATGAGATTGCGGTGGCACTTGCCTTTGCACGTAGCATTTCGTTGCGCTGATGAAGCGAAAGCCTTGCAGGGCAACTGGATACCACCAGCAGCCATTGCTCTCCATAGTCGTCGCACACCAAGGTAGCCCCGCTCTTCAAAATGCCAACAGCACTTCTGAAAAGAGGCTCCCACTCTTCCCCCACATCCCAGTCCTGTACAAAATCAGGCAGCATTGCCTCTGGGACAGTCTTGCCTGGCGTATCATTCACCATAGAATACAGGCACAAGAACAGAGTATTTCCGTCATGAGAAAGCCATTCTCCACCGCTGCGCAGGCCATTTTGCCATAGC
>JAFYGL010000519.1 GCA_017543165.1 Victivallales bacterium
CGTGTGCGTCCCACAACTGACCATCGTAGAACACGCCCTGCAAAGGCGACGTCTGCGTCTGGACAAAGAAATCGACTTTCTCCTCAAGCGAGGCAAGACGCTGCTCCTGGCTGGCAAAACGGCGCTCGACCTTGTCTTCAAGTTGGTTCAGGCGATGGTTTACGGCATAGCCACGGAGAAGATAGTCCTTGAGCACATTTGATGCCCATCTTCTGAACAAAGTCGCATTCCTGCTATTTACACGATATCCAACAGAAAGTATTGCATCAAGATTATAGAATTTAGTGCGATAGGACTGTTTGCCTTCATTCCCCTTATGTTCCAAAATGGAACATGTGCTCTGCTCGTCCAATTCCCCATCTCTGTAAATGTTGACCAAGTGCTTGGTTATTGCTGGACGTTTTGTTCCAAAGAGCAATGCAATCTGTTCCTGTGTCAGCCATACTGTCTCGCTTTCTAGCCGCACATCCAAACGCATAGTTTCATTCGGCTGGTATATGACAATCTGATTCTCGCTCATGCCAACTTCCGTTCAATTCAAAACAAGTCCAATTCATTTTCTGATTGTGTAATCATTGAAATCGTTTATTCTAGCGTCATGGCTAAAAATCGTCATAAGACTAACGATATCCAAATAACGTTAAGGCGTTCTCTTTATTGTGTTCTTGTCTTGCTGCGGAAGGGGAAAATTGGCATTGCATAATGCTCGACAATTGCAGTCTGTTCAAAACTCTTTAGTAAACTGCATTTGCAGGCGGTATTGATGTATGATGGCGTATAAATATCAGCCTATGCTCTGTTCCCTATGGGGGGAGGTTCTCAATGGGGAACAGAGCGATATCATAATGGCTGTTTATCAAGAGACGTAATGTCACCGATGCCATTGAGCACGTATGTCGGCTGGTAGCCAAATTTCTTCAGGTCATCCTTCTGGGTGACGCCGCTGAGGACCAGCACGGTCTCGCATTCCGTTTCAATGCCTGCGATGATGTCAGTGTCCATGCGGTCGCCGATGATGACGGTCTCCTCGCGGCGCGTGGCGAGTATCTTCATTGCATGGCGCATCATCAGGGGATTGGGCTTGCCCAGGAAATAGGCGGTGCGGCCAGTTGCCAGTTCAATCGGCTTGACCAGCGAGCCAGTCGCAGGCACGATGCCCTTTTCCGTTGGACCAGTCAAATCAGGGTTCGTGCCTATCAGGATGGCACCGTTGTTGATGAGGCGGACTGCCTCCTCGATTTTCTCGAAGCTGTAGGTGCGAGTTTCGCCGATGACCACGTAGTCTGGGTCTATGTTGTTCATGGTCATGCCAGCCTGGTAGAGTGCTTGTATCAGGCCCGCCTCGCCGATGACGAATGCAGAGCCGCCTGGTTTCTGCTGGGACAAAAACGAGGCTGTCGCCAATGCCGACGTGTAGAAATGCGATTCGTCTATGTCAAGTCCAAGCCTTTTGAGCTTCTGGCTGAGTTCCCGTGGCGAGCGTTCGCTGCTGTTTGTGAGGAAAAGGTATTTCTTGTTGTTTGCCTTCAGCCATTCGATGAATTCAAATACTCCTGGCAGCAAATGGTTGCCGTGGTAAATTACTCCATCCATGTCGCAGATGAAGCCTTTCTTTTCAATAATGGAAGACATGTTGACGTGATTCTCCTAATCAATGTTTTGGGGTGCGATAATATAAACGAGGCGAATGTTCTTGCGAGAGGCATTGTGGAAATCTGGCAAAAAGTCAATGCCAGACAATGAAAAATTGAAATCACCTCTAAAGATAAACCATTTGCAATTGGGGTGGGCTGGCTTATCTTACGGTCCCATAAGGCAAGGCAAATTTATCAGGGCTTTTACAGTAGTTTTATGTTAGAGAATCTGCGAATCGAATACAAGGTTTCCCCACTTGGGATGGATGAACCAAGGCCGCGTTTTTCCTGGAAGTCTTCCCATGCCAGGCAGCGTGAATACAGGATTGTGGTGGAGGACAAGAACGGCATTGCGTGGGACAGCGGCTTCGTGCAGTCGCCAGCCACGGCGCAAGTGGAATATGGCGGCGCAACTCTCAAGGCATTCACCCGCTATGACTGGACGCTGACGACCAGGGGCGAGGATGGCACTGAACTGAACGCCGCGTCATTTTTTGAAACTGGCTTCATGGGCACGGATTGGACCGCCCCCTGGATTCAGCCGCCTGTGCGTGCCCTAAGTTCGGAACTGGCCCCCCTGCGGGCGGAAATCAATTGCGGCAATGTGGCCTCCGCCAGGCTTTGCATCACGGCGCTTGGCATCTACAGGATGAAATTGAATGGCAAGGCAATCGGGGAAGACGACCTCCTTCCGCCTGGCTACACACAATATGACAAGCGAGTGCTCTACAGGGTGTATGACATCGGCGATGCACTTGTCCCTGGAAAAAACGTGCTTGACATTGTGCTTGCCAATGGTTGGTTCTCTGGACGCATTTCACACATCTGGAACGACGACTGCGCCACCTGGGGCAAGAAGCCCTTGCTGCGCTGCGAACTGCGCCTGGAAATGAAGGACGGCAGCATTGACATCGTGCCATTGGGCAGCGGCAATGTCAAATACTGCCACACCAATGACAAGGCGGATATCTATGACGGCACCGTGGTCGAGGCATGGCACTCGCTTGATGCACTCAAGCCCCAGAACTGGATTCCTGTCACGGAAATCAAGGCGGCGGACATGCCTGTGCTGCCCAAAATAGAATGGTCTGCCTCGGA
>JAFYGL010000520.1 GCA_017543165.1 Victivallales bacterium
CCATGGAGCGAAGAACCCAAAGAATGATGTCAAACACCAAAATGCCAATCAGAATGCCATCTGTACTAGTAAGACTATCTTCGCTCGATGCCAAAAAGGAAATCACCAGCAGCAGTGCTGGAACTGCGGTAATGAACCACAGCAGCCTGAATGCGAATGTCTTTTTTGGCTTTCCTGGCTTGCTCGTCTGCGGGCCGCCAACTAGCAGCCACTTAAGCGCATAGCCAATGATACCACCACTTTGTTCACAATCCTTAAGGACACCCATTGCAATTACTCCTTACTTTTGTTTTTGTTTCTCAACTTATCCTGCTATTATTCTCCAAGAGAACCTAACACAGCCAGTGCTATGAGGACAATAAAAATTGCAAGCAACCAAAAGAATATCTTCATTAGTATCTTTTTAGATTGTTGTTTTTTTACTTCTGCCTGCCGTTTTTTTACTTCTGCCTGTGCCAAGGATCTGCCAATCTGCATTGTCCTCAATGTACTCCAATCAATAAAGTCATTGGCTGAATAACCAAAGGCTTCAAAACAAAAGAAAAATAGCCATCTATCGTCCTTAGCTATTGAGCCAAAATAAAAATCATACGTCGTTCTCCGTATTTCATTTAAATTGAAAGTCCCATAATAGGTCTTAAAAAAACGCAATAATTCCTGTTTTCCCTCTTCAGGTAATTCGGATTTCATTATACTTTTTTCAATATCATCCGTACCCTTTTTAGAGTTGTATTTTTTCTCACGCTCAAGTCTATCATTTTCACAAAAACGTAGTGTGTATGATAAACTCAATTCTTTCTTATTGTTTAAATAATAATCTTTGCATCTTTTATAGAATTTTGCAATATCCAAGTCATCACCGAATGAAGTATCCTTGTTACTGAACATATAGTCATCTAAAATATCATCTTTTAATACTGGACGTGGCAAGTAAATATCCTGACTGTAATGTTGTTGATGACAATTTTTACAATCCTTTTTTTCATTGTTTTTTATATTTCTTTCTCCACATTTTTCCCATGCTGTTTTCAAAAAATTATACCACTTGATAAAATCCTGGCGACATTTATCATCGCAAAATCTTATAGTTCTATCAGGGCATTTTATTGTGATGCAATCGCCATCTTCACAATGCTCCCCGCAATATCCGCACCTACTTTCGTCAATCTTCATTTTTCTTTATTTTTGTTGAAGTGTATTCTATGTTCTTATTCAAAAAAATCAGTTTATGCCTGGCAGATTGCCATGCAGGTCATCAGTCGTAAAAACTACATGATAACTCTCGCTATGGCAGATAGGGCATCCGCTATGGCGCTCTGTTTTGCCACGTTCGTAACACGCATTGCAATACAACTTGCCACAATCGTCACATTGTTTCAGACCGCCTATTGTATCAGCTCCACAATTCGGGCAACGTTCAATGCTTCTTGCCATGATTGTCTCCTCTATAGTTTGGGTGAACATTCTAAACAGCAGAAGAAAAATGACATTATTATTCTTCCACTTTTAGAATCGCTATATATCGAGTTTTGTAACACTTCAGCACAGTTTTTTTCCACAGCAGTCCCATAACTTTTTGATATTGGCATGCCACCGACATTGCGTATCTACCCGCGGCTGTCGCCGCAGGCACCAGGCCAAGGGGAAAACAAGAAAGACCGCCAATACACTCCAGAAGGGAAGGCAAGCAAGAGGGGCTGGGGCCGCGGCGAAAGCCGCGGGCAGATGTGCCATTTCAATGGCATGCCAATATCAACCAATCAACCATTGCTAACTTTACAAAATAGTGTGTTTGAAAGCGATTTTGAGTTAGAGGCACCCATTGTTTGAAAAAAGCGATTTTGTCAGATTTTGCATCTATATAATTCCTACAGAAAATACAAATGCGTTATGGGATATCTGTGGATTTTTTCAAACTGTGCAATTGCGGTGGTAGCCAGCGCGCTGGAGCGGTGGTAGCAGGTTCGTCTCGACCTTGAAATACCTGCCAATCCAAAGACTGCAAATTAGACTACAGTACAGGATAGCCCACAAGGCCAGGGACGCTAATACTCCTAACTTAAGAATTTACACAACAGGATGTGCCTTTTCGCTAGTTGTCGCTACTACGGACTGTTGCAAAGCGCGCAACTGGCGCAGATTTTCATAAATAAGGAATATTATCGAGGACGAGCGGGAGAAAATCAAAAAAGGAAGTCCCGCTTCCTGATGCAAGACGCTATGGCCATGCACATTGTTTACGGGAATTCCAGCAGCATCATCTCTGTTTCGCGGGAGCTCATAAGCTTGCCGCCGTAAATCACTAGAACGGGAATGACGTGCTTGTACGTCATGAGAAAGCGTCCCTGCACAGGCTCAAGCATGGGATCCTTGTCGCCAGGGAATACAGGTGAATTGTCCAGCCAAAGCCATTTCCTGCCAGGCTTTGTGGCTCCGATTGTGACTGGGCATTCAATACCAAGGTCATTTATGCGGGCGATGACCTGCGCCCTGAGTTGCTCGTCCGCAAGTATTGCTGGCTGTGCGCCGAAGATGCTGCAATACGCCTGGGCCGCATATCCAGCCAAAGTACCGCTGAGCAGCGTGAATGTCCTGCCCTGTATGGTGAATTGCGCCTTGACGCCAGGCACGGTGCCGTTCCTTATGCCTTCCGTCCTGCGCTGCCAAGCCTCCTCGCTTTTCCACTCAAAAAGCAAAGTCGGCAATGTGAAATCGGGCTTGCAGCTTCTGAACTTGCCATTCCATAGGCAAAGTGCGCTGGAACCATCGTTCTTCGGCTTTGGAAGGTCTGGTAATTCCAGTGGCAAGCCATCGGAAAAACGCAGCCACTTGCCATTTTCGTTATGCGCACCCAGAAAGAAAGGCCAGCCATTGAAGATTTTCAGAGCCTTTTGCACCTGAGTCATTTCATCCATTGAGGCGGGTTCGTACAACTGCGCCCCCAGCGAGGAGGCAAGATTTCGCGCCTCATGATGCTTGCTGGCGGCACAATAAGTGCTCATGGCGGCATAATGGCGGCCATTGACAGTGGCAGTCCGCACTTCCACAGGCGGCATTGCCAATTGCTTCTTGAAAAAGTCCTCTGGCGTAGGTGCCAACACCACCCTGAAGCCAGTGCCAGGGAGCCTTATCACGTCCCTGCCCACGGCTGAACGCCGCACGACGCCAGTCTTGCCGCCTGTCAGCACATTCGCTCCGCGAACCACGACTTCAGGCGTATCCACGGAACTGCCAGCAAGTGTCAATTCCGCGCAGTTGCCGTCCATGTCATAGATGCCAAGGACATTTTGCGTGCCTTCATACACGGAATGTATTGCCTTTGGCACGGGACGCTCGTCAGGCGGCAAGCCTCCCCAGCCGCCCACTGCGGCATATTCCCATTCCAACTCAGTAGGGGGCCGCAGCGCATAGCCGTTTGGAAGACTGTATGAATTGCGCCAATGCTCCGTCCATGCCTGGCAAAGGTGGATTATCTCATACCAATTGAGCTGTGTACATGGCATGCTTTGTCCTTCTCCCGAACCATAGTCCAACCCCAGACTCATGTTGCATATCTCGTAGCTGATCTCCTTGTCGAATACCCAGTATGGGTATTCGATTGTATTCACTTTTGTTTCATTTTTTAGCAACTGAGGGGTAGCAGAGGCAAATTTGCCAGGTGGAAGAAATACCATGCGGAATTGCATATCGGTGATATGGAATGGATTCCTGAAATCCAGGCCCAAGCAAGGAGAATGCTCGACTGAAAGTTCCCTTGCGTTTTTCCTCGCGGTGTCGCCCAGCCTTTTTTGAGCATCTTGGTCCAGTCCCGCCTTGCCCAGTGGAGATGACAAAAATCCCAGCATGCTGGCCACGGAATTGAAGTCCTTTTCCTGAGGCGGCACTGCCTTTTCCGCCATTTGCCGCAATTGCGCCTCAATATTGTCAAGTTTGCTGTTGAATGCCTTGCGCCGCCCGCCTTCCAGATACTTTTCCGCCTGCTGGAACTGCTTCTTGATATTCCCATACTGCTCATTGGAGAGCTGCAATTCCAGCCCCTGCAGCAGCTTCTGCATCCTTTCGCTCCTGGCTGTTGCATTTGCTTTGGCTTCCGCATTTGCCCGCCTTATATAAGCCAGACCGTATGCCGCGCCATATCCAGCCATTGCGACGCAGACCAGCAATGCCAGAGCCATTGCAAGCACGGCGTTTCTGTATCGCCTGGAAAGCGCCATTTTGGTAAGGAACTGCCGCCATCGTGATGCGTCCGCATTGCGTTCTGGAGACATCAGCTCCAGGCATTCGTTGCAGCTTCCAGCCCGCATTTCAGGATTGCGGTTGCATATCCTGGAGAGCGGCAGCACTATGCGGTACAATGTGTCTGCGGACAGGTCGGCGGGATAGTGGGGATATGCGTCTGGCTCCTCGCCAGTCACCGTGCAGTAGAATGTCTTGCCCAGGGCATAGATGTCGCCAACAGGCGTCTTTGGCTGCTTGGCGGTGAGGAATTCTGGCGGGATGAAGCCCAGGGAGCCCGCCACGGAAAGGGTTCTGGAATAGTCGTTCAGCAGGTCGGGGTCGCCAAGTTTCACCTTGCCGTGCACATAGAAGATGTTGGCTGGCTTTATGTCCCTGTGCACCAGTCCCAGTTTGTGCAGTGCGGCCATACCTTCAAGGAGTTGCCTGTATATGCTGAGTGCCTCGTCCAGCTCCAGCCTGCCCTTGCGCTGCAGCCTCAGCGCCAGTGTGTCGGCAATGTATTTGCCCTTTTCATCGGAGGCATTGTCTGCGGCCTCCATAAGATAGAAGAGATGCCCATCCTCAATGCCAAAATGCAGGATTTTCACAAGAATGCCAGTTGAGGCGGGCAGTTCGGCATAGCGGCGCAATGCCTCCAGTACCTTCTCGTCTGGGGACACGGCATGGAACACCTTCAGTGCAACCCTCCTGCCCAAAGCGTCCTCCGCCAGATATACTGTGCCGTATGCGCCAGTGCCGCACACGCAGATTATGCGGCATCCTGCAAATATGTCGCCAGCCTGCATTTATTCCTCATCCCTTTTCAGCCTCTCCACAATCCCCTTCATTTCCTTCAGGCAGCGGGATTTGGCAAGATATATCTGGTTTACGCTCATTTGCAGAATATGCGCGACTACTTCAGGAGGGCGGTCTTGCAATGCGTACATCTCATACGCCACGTACTGCCTCTCATCGACTGCCTCCTTCAGTTCCTCCAGCGCCATATTGAAGATGATCTTCTCGTATTCCTCGTCAAGCATTTTCTGGATGCAGTCCTCGTCTGGTATCTGTTCCATTTCGGCGCCGCTGAGCTTGCTTTCCAGCCGCCTGTGTAGTATGTCCAAGGCCTTGTGGCGGATTATGCCCTGGAGGTATGACCTGAAACTGCCCAGGGTTCTGCTGTATTTGGGGCTGGGGGCCTCCTTCATCACGGCAAGCATGACCTCCTGGCGCAAGTCCTGCTTCTCGTCAGCTTGCAGCCCGAAAAGTCCGCCGCAGAACAGTATCAGAGGCGAATAGAAATCCCAGAAGCGCTTCCATGACGCCTCGTCCCCTGCGTGTATGCCCCGCAGCAATGATGCCCTAGTCGTATATGCCATAAAGATAAACAGCCCGTGTTCAATTCATGGCATAATGTATTTCCTAGTCGGCAGTTGTAAAATTGCATGACAATGTTTTTATGCGTCAGGCTCGCAGAATAACGAAGTAAAGCCTTGCTTGACAAGTTCAGTCCTCAAATGGCTCAATGCCCGTGAAAGTTTCATGCCCACTTGCGCCTCGACAATCCCTGTTCTGGCGGCGATTTCCTTGTAGCTATGGTATTCCATATAACGCAAGTGTACAAGCGTTGATTCTTGCTGGCTTAGATTGGCAAGAGCCGCATGCAACGCCTCCACTTTTTCATCTGTAAGGAAAACCTTCTCTTCCACAAGAGGAAAATCATCTGTAATGGGCAATATCGTCAATTTGTTTCGACGTATGTAATCCACGCATTTGTTGTGGGCGACGGCTTTGATGAAGAAACCCAAATGCTCCACATCGTTTATGTTTTGGATTTTTTCATGAAGGGCCAACATGACATCCTGGGTAATCAGGTCAACGGTCTGCTTGTCCAGGTGGCGCAGATTGCGTCTCACGAGCCCTCTGGCCACGGGATGGCATTTGGCAAAAAGCAAGTTCCATTTCTCTTCATTGCCCGTTTTGCACGCATGCAATAATACCTGTAGCTCGTCATCCATTATTGTGTTTTCCCTTCTGTCTTATGAATCGCAGAAGCAGGCACTTTGTAACCAGGCATTGTCAAACATTCATGAAAGCCTGGTTTTCCCTGCTTCTTTTATTCGTTCAGGGAAAAACACAATTTCTGTCAAGGAATTTTACATTTTTATTCGCGCAAATGGGCGTAACGGAAGAAAACGGACGGAAACGGGGCGGAAC
>JAFYGL010000521.1 GCA_017543165.1 Victivallales bacterium
AAGACCGAGGATGCAAAACTCTCCAGAACCGCAACCTCAGGATTACGTTCAGGGACCCTCTTCAGCACTGGGCCCAACGGTTTTACAATCCTGGCGAAAAAGTCCTTCAGCACCTGGGCGGTCTCACTGTTTGTGAAACGATAGCCGTGCTTGCTGTTGGGCACCTTGAACAATGCAGTATGGCCATGGTACATGATGCCTTGCACATGCCTGGAAATCTGCGTCCACGCCGCCTCTTTCATCAAATCTGGCGCCAATGTGATGAACACTGCGTTTGGCTCATCGTTCACCCAGGCAGGCTGCTTCGACACCTTTGCGCCCTTTGGGGCAACCTGGCTGCGGTATGCGATGTTCTGCGTCATGTTCATCACTTGCTGTTCTGGCCTGCCAGCCGCCATTGCCTGCTGCTCGGAAGTGGCGACGCCCACCCTGATGGGGTCTGGGTACGCGTATGTCCAGTGGCTGATGTAATCCACCCTGCCCCCGCTGCCCCACACTGGCGGCACGCGCACGCTGGGGTCGAAGAATGTCCAGTTCCTGTGCTTGACATTTTCCTTCACCATGTCGTGAATGAAACTGTACAAGTTGTTCCAGCCATCGCCCTCCTTCCAGAACCAGGTGTAGAACTTGAAAATGCGGTCTTCCTCGTCAATCACGCGGGAAATTGGGAAGTTCTTAATGCTGCTGTAATGGGGTGCGTCCCTGCCGTCAATCTCCACGGGCATGTCATATCCCGCATATTTCCTGAATGCGTCCCTGGTGTGCCTGGTGAACGAGGGCTGCGTGTTGTCATGGCTTTCGGACATTGTGCAAAACGTTTCAAAAACAGAATGCGTATTTGCAAAGCCCATTGCCTTTGTGAAGAAGCCCTGCCACTCCTTGAGAAAATCAGGATTCGACACATCCATGTTCCGTGTGGAATTATATGGATTTCCATTTTTGTCCAGGCGTGGATATTTCTTCACCCATTCTGGCGGTGTGCAAATCTGCTCCTGGAAACGATGGCCAGTGGCCAGCACATTGTCCAATTTCTCGTATTGCAATTTAAAGTCAGGACGCCTGGCCAGGAAATAGCAGATGTAGTCTATGGAATGTGTGAAGCCCAGGTCATGTGCGTCCTTCCAGCCTCCGCTGTCATTCATGACGATTGGCATCCTGTCCTGCAACATTGGCGCTATTGTAATCTGCACCTTGCAGTTTCCTGTGGCATCTTTTGCAGAAGCCCGCAATTCCAGGTCATATTTGCCAACTGCCAGCCTGGTCTCCAGGGGCAATGCAACTTCGCTTGTAGCGCCTGTCTCCAGTTTATCCAGTGCGCCAGCGACACGTCCACCAGCCCACATTCCCTCCAGTTTGACGCCCTGCAACGCCTCGGCACCGCTATTGCGGAGCACTACATGCAAAACGCCCTTTTCATTGCGGACAAATGCCCTCGCGCCAGTGGTGGATATTTCAAGCCCTTCCGCAAAGAGGGAAACCATCGCGAATGCGGCAAACAAAGAAAAACAAATACGCTTCATCATGGCGGCTCCTCCTTTATTTCAGGACATTGACGGTAACGGGCTTCCAGATGCCGCCAGCGGCCACGGTATCCTCTACTCTCACGCAGAGCACATTTTCCTCGCCCCAGCGGATTTCCTTGCTCACATCCAGGTCGAATGGCTTGTCCCATCCAATGGTCCCCACATCATGCTGCCCGATATAGACGCCATTCAGCCAGACCCACGCCACCTCGTCCACCGCGCCGAAATGCAGTTCAACGGCATTGGAATCAATTTTAGCAGGCATCTTGAATTTGAACCTGTACCATGCCACGCCGTCATATCCTGGGAAGCCCTGGGATTCCCAGTCGCCAATCTTCTGCGCCTTCCATCGTGAATCGTCAAAATCGGTTTTGAAGAAGCCCTTCTTGTGCCCGTTCAAAGCGGGGTCCAGCCGTATCTTCCAGCCTTCCAATGCCAGGGGGATGCTCTTTACAATCACAATTTCATGGTCATAGCCAGGCGTGTCCTTGAGGCGGCGGTTTTCCCTGTTGAATGGGAAGTCCACAATCTTGTAGGCCAGTTTGCGCAGTTCGGCATGCTTGCTGCCCTTGCTGACCAGCGTGAGCAACTCCGTGCGCTGCTCCGCATTGGGGAATTGATTCGCGCAGTCAAGGACCATCTTCGCCACGTTAAAATCCTCGTCCGCCACAAGAGTCTTCAGCGTATTGAACAGGCCAGGCATATTCCTGAGAAACGCCACATACACTGCATTCCTGCGAATGACGGGGTCCTTGTCATTCAACGCGGAAAGCAGCGTGGCATCGGCGTGCGTTGTGCCCTCCAGCAATTTGCGGTATGCGACGCGGCGTTCCATACTTGGGGCAGACGCGTCCTGAAACACCTTGAGGCAAGCCCCCTCATCCCGCCGCAAACGCCTTAATTGCGCAGCGCCTTCCATGTCGCAATACGCAAACGCGACACATAGAAACAAAACTCCCGCAAGTATGCTTCTCATAAATTCTCCTTGAATTATTAATGCCATATAATTTCAACGCAACGCTATGTTCTCTACGAGGGTAGTTAGGGACGAGTTCTCCGCCAGTTATGCGCCTTGCGACAGTCCGTAGTAGCGACGGCGTCCTCGCCGTCGCACCAGTTGCAC
>JAFYGL010000522.1 GCA_017543165.1 Victivallales bacterium
AAACTGGAAGGCGCAGAGGAGAAGGTGTTTACTCGCATGTTTTTAGCTTCGGCAATAATGTCCCGTTGCAGTAAAAGTGCCCTGATGAATATCCACAATGCCATGAATACAGAGACTGCCCCACAATTGAAACAATACTATTCCCTCTGTAGTGCTGGCAAAAACCCGTTCGTCGAAGATGAATCAATGGATGTCCACTCTGGAGTCGAGGAGGCAGGTTCCGTCGGCGACAATTACCTGGGCATGATCGATGACAGTGTCAATCAAAACCTGGAGCGACTGGACCCCAACACAAAAATGCAAAAAATGCCGAACTTTGATGGGAACGTAGTTATCGAGGAGATTGGTGGCAGCGATCTCATCGAGGATACCGTCTCCATAGCCAAGGAACTCAATGCCCAGAAAGTCCAAGACTACATCGACCAAACCGTGGAAGGAACAGGAAAAGGCGCGGACGCCTTCAGGAAAGTCCTCCAGAACAAATTGGGCAATTCCTCTAATCCAGCGGAATATCTGGGCAAAAGCATAAGTTATAACGGTAAAGCCATGATGAACTGGAACCTTTGCGGCGAAATGAAAAAAATCGTCACAGGGAAAGAAAGCCAGTTTGAGAAGGACATCTACCGCGGTCCCAAAATCACCCTGACCGACGGCAAAACCACATTCAATATAACCAGGGAATTCAACGCGGCACGCAATGAACTGGCACAGTTCGTTACTGGGAACAAGGAGATGACATACGAAAAACTCGAGACTGCTGACAAAAACAAGGTACACCTGCTTATGGCCTTGGTCAGCCAGGAAACGGAAAAGGCAAGCGAAAATGGCTTGCAGCATGCGCTGCATCCAAGGGAAAGCGAGGATGGATTCTTGATGGACGGTGACAAATTCAACCGTGCCACCAGGACCTATACGATTACAAAAATGGAGGACGGTGGTATTTCCCTCCATTACACAACGGACAAGCCCATAATTGGTATCCGTCCCGATTATACGAATGATGATTTTTCCGTGGGCGAGGGCAGCAAGTTCACATGCAGCTTGGACTACACATTGAAAGGCACAGAATTCCAGCGTCTTTCAGAACTGGACTACACAAAGTTCGATGACACCGAGGCAAGCAAAGTCTTCAACAAGAAGATAACTATGCCCGATAACAGCAGACAATATGCAGAGCACAAATTGGAAACGGCTGTGGATACCTTTACACAGGAATTCAAGATCGATGCCACCTGCAAGATGGATTTCAACATGAAGCTGATGCCTACAAACGAGGAATTGATTGCGTGAAATGGAGGAAAACTCGAAAAATTATATGAGGAATGACAATGGAACTAAATGAACTCATACCCGCCTTTGCAGCAAAACTGGGAATAGAGGGTCTGGAAGTCAAGGACGGTTCCTGCTCTCTGGAAATCGATGGCATCCCCATGGAAATGGTGGAGATGCCAGAAGGCAAGGCAATAGTTGTCACAGCCATCATCGGGCCGCCGCCATTGGAGAAGACCGAGACCTTTTTTGAACTGCTTCTTGAGGCGAATACAGAATCACTGGGCATGCAGGCCATGGCTTTTGGAAAACTGCCTGATTCCAGCAACCTGATTCTGCAATGGCGTATCCCGACGCAGAACCTGACACTGGATGCCTTCTGCGCGGAACTGGAGGCTTTCATAAACAAAGTGGAGCAGTGGCGGCAGGCGCTTGAGGACTTCCGCCCCGCCGCGGAAAAAGCCGTTATCATGGATGAAGAAACTCAATTGATTGGAATGCCCAACTCTGGCTTCATCAGCGTATGAATATGTCGCTTATACGGACGCCTCAGGCGTCCGTATAAGCGCCGAAGCGGCGCTCACATGGACGCTCGGCGCGTTAAAACTAACCACAAGAGACAAAAATGAAAATCAGACAAATTCTTTTGGCGATTGTTGTGGCCGCATTCACATTCGCTGCGGCACAGGACGCAGAAATCCACAAGGAAATCAAGGCGAGCGAGCAACGCTACAAGGGCGTGTTCCCGCCAGAGGTCAAGACCATCGCCATGATTTCACCAGCTTCCTACCCTGGCACGAAATCCCATAAGCGCGGTGTTGAACTAATACAAGCCGCAGGATATAAGGTCAAGATTGGAAAACACGCATTCGACAAGCCCAAAAAAGGTGAACTGTCCGCTCCGCTTGAGGCGCGTCTTGAGGATTTCTACAACGCCTGGAACGACGACGAGGTGGACATGATCCTGTGCATCAGGGGCGGGCGCGGCAGCCTGGAACTGCTGGAACATCTGGACTTCAGCAAACTAAAACCCAGGGAAAATCTCCGCCTCCAGGGATACAGCGACATCACTTTCATCCTAAGCGCAATGCAAGGCAAGAAATTCGGCCATCCCATTGCAGGTCCCATGTCAGGCTCAATATCTGGCTTGCAGCCCGAATGCATTGAGGAAATGAAGAAAATGCACAATGGCCTTGCAATCGGCCCGATTCCAGTAAAGCCAATCATCCCAGGCGATTGCAGCGGATTGCCACTGGCGGGTCTGCTGCAAAGGTTCAGCGTCGTATGCAAAACCCAGTTCAAGCCAGACACCACAGGTCGCATCATCATCATCGAAGCAGTAAAACTTAACACTGCCGAGCAGGTCAAGCAGTGTTTTGACACCTTGATAAACGAGGGCTTCTTCAAGGACTGCGCTGGCGTGGTATTCGGCCATTTCATAAGCAGCGGCTCGCCACAGGAAGTGGACGCCATTCTGAATGATGTGGCAAAGCGCATCAACAAGCCAACCTACAAGGGCTTCCCATTCGGCCATTCCTCCAATTGCTATACCATTGACTTCCGCAGGCAGTTCGTCATAAAGGACAACCAAATCACCATACCTGGAAAGTAAAGTTGTCAGTGTCAATTTGCGCGGCACGTTGCACCGCGCGGCCATTGGCCGCGCGTCAGGATGGAGGTAGAACGATATGCGGGCAAGCAACAATGTTCTTGCCAATCTGGGCGCCCAGTTGTGCGGAAAAATAGTTGCTTGCCAATCTGGATGCCCAGTTGTGCGGAAAAATAGTTGCTTGCCAATCTGGGCGCTCAGTTGTGCGGAAAAATTGTTGCTTGCCAATCTGGATGCCCAGTTGTGCGGAAACATTTGCGTATGCCAGCGTATTGTTCTACCCTCATCCTGACGCGCGGCCAATGGCAGCGCGGTGCAGCGTGCCGCGCTAATTGACGCTTGTAAACTTTTTTTAACAAAGGGTATTGACAGTGCCTGTATTTTTTGGTATAATTGCGTGATAATGTGTACAATCACAAATAACGGAGACAAATTATGCGAAGAGTATTTACGCTTATTGAGTTGCTTGTGGTCATTGCGATAATTGCCATACTTGCGGCGATGCTGTTGCCCGCATTGTCAAAGGCACGCGCAAAGGCACGCCTGGTTTCCTGCACCAACAACGAAAAGACCATAGGCTTAGGATACCT
>JAFYGL010000523.1 GCA_017543165.1 Victivallales bacterium
ACATTTTCCAGGCAGAAAACTGGTCAGCGTGACGGAGCATGGCAGGACACTTATGTACATGCCGCCTGAAGACGAATACGGCAGGGGCGGCTATGAGCCAAACTGCGCTGTGACCTCGCCTCATGCGGAAAAACTCCTGCGACAGGCGGCAGTGCAACTCGTCCAGGAAAATGACCGCATCGCCGCGCTGCCCAACATTGTCACCAAGGATATGCTGCGGGACGACTTGCGCCAGATGGGAGTGCTCCCCGAAGACACACTGCTCATTCATTCGTCATACAAGAGCATTGGCAGTGTGGAAGGCGGGCCAGACGCAGTGCTGGACATGCTGATGGATTACTTTGGCGAAAAGGGCTTGCTGGTGTTCCCCACCTTGTCCTATAGCGAGGTCAATGAGGAGCATCCCCGCTTTTACGTCAATGAGACGCGCTCCGTGCTGGGCATTTTGTCAGACACGTTCCGCAGGAAGCCAGGCGTAATACGCAGCCTGCATCCCACCCATTCAGTGGCGGCATACGGCAAGGACGCGGCCTCGTTCACCGCAGGGCATGAAAACAGCGACACGCCAGGCGGCGTTGGCTCCCCCTGGTGGAAACTACAGGAGCGCAGGGCGAAAATACTCTTCATCGGCAATGGCATTGAGCACGATACATTCTGCCATGGCGTGGATGAATGGCTGGGATTGCCAGGCCTGCGCAGGGAAACACCGCTGCAACTGGAGATACAGGACTACGACGGCAATGTCATTCCATACAGCCTACACAAGCACTGCGTGGGACGCAACGCGCTCTACGGCACAATGGAGACGCTGTTCACACAAAACGGCGCGCTGAAAATCGTCAATTTCGGCAAGGCGCTGTCCTATCTTCTGGATTGCCATGCGGCATACGAATTGCTGAAACAGGCCAATGCCAAGAACCCAGCCGCCCTAATGTGAGCGCAGTCGAGGCTGTTATGTGGGCATCGTCTCGGTGCCCACTCAGGTTGCCATAGTGGGAACAACGTTCTCTAAAATCATAGTCATTCTCGCGGGTTGTTCTCGCTAAGGCAACCTGAGTGGGCGCCGTCTCGGCGCCCACATAAGCGCGTACCCCACAAAGGCGCATGCTTCCGCCAGGGCACTGCGCCCTCATTACCCCCGTCTCATCTAAGGAAGTCCTTTGCCTCCTGGGCGTATGCGGGCAAGTCGTCGTGCATTTCCAGCATGGTCCTGTTGAAGTCCAGTCCTTTGGCGTGGGAGCAGGTCTGGGGCCAGTAGTTCAGCACGGCGGCCAGTTTTTTGGCGCTATGCTCCTGGATTGCCTCCGCCAGCAGCGTCTGGCATTGGGCAAACTGCATGACCAGGCCATAATGGGGCTTCGGCACACTCAACTTTGCCGCTGGCTTTATTCCCCTGCGGCTGATGTCCATGGAATACTCCAGCACGAAGTCATCTGGGAAGTCCCGCACCGCGCCGTTGTTCAACGCACTGGCGAAAATGCGGAAACTCTTCTTGCCGCTGAGCGCGGCATAGATGTCATTGGACAGGTCATGGCTGTCCTTTCTGCAAAGTGGCTCCTTGCTCCACATTTCTGGCTCGTCGCAGTCGAGCAGACTGTAGAAATGCTCATAGCGCTCCTGCACGGCGGCAGGCGTCATAAGTATGCTTGCCTTCTTGGGCACGTTGTGCTTGACGGTGGCGTCGAATATGGGCATGAACGAGAGATTCACCAGACCGTCCGCCTCGGATGAAATCATGATGGTGCCGTTGCGGGCATAGTCGTCCAGCATAAGCCCGTATGCGACGCCCAGGAAGCCAGGGTATTTCTCCTCAAGTTTGGCGCGGTAGTTCCGTCCCAGTTTCTTGAGCGTGGCCTCGAACAGCGCGAATATGTCCCTGCCCTTCCATTCGCCGCTGTTGAGGAAGGCATAGTGGTTCACGCCAGCAGACAATGCATTCACAGCCTCGTCAAAGCCCTGTCCCTTGCAAATCGCCGGAATGTCATACTTGTGGTTGCGGAATCCCTGGCAGATGCCGAATGCGCGTATCTTGGTGTATTTGTTCACCAGTGCGCTGAACACCGCCACTGGATTTGCGAAAATCAGCATGGTGGCCTTTGGAGAAGCGACTTTCTCCATCACCTTGGCGAAATGCAGCATGGCATCGCCATAGCGCACTGCCGCCATGCAGCCTTCCGTGGAAAGCTGGTCCGAATGCCAAATGCCGTATTTTGCGGAAAGTTTCCTGCTATTCGTCCAACTTGGGTCTCTGGTGGTGGCCATTGTGACATACAGCGAATCCACGCCTGTGAGGCCTTCCTCCATGTCGGTGAAACTGCGCACATCGCAGTCACTGCCTGCATATTCGGGGCAACGCCTTATCATGGCGGCCACAGCGTTGGAGCGGGTGGTGTCACGGTCAATCAAGGCGACCGCGCCGCCTTGCAGGATGCCGCCCTGCCCCAACAAGCCACGAACTATGGGCAATACCCTCAATGAACCACCACCGATAAACGCAATCTTCATTTTTGTTTTCTCCATTTTTGTATTGTGGACTGTGGTGTGCGCGGGGCGAAAGCCCCGCATTCAGAAGGCACGCTTTTCCGCGCGGCCATTGGCCGCGCGTCAGGACGCGATGTCTCCATGCGGCTGTCGCTAGGCACGGTTCTCCGCGCGGCCATTGGCCGCGCGTCAGGACGCGATGTTTCCATGCGGCTGTTGTTATGCAGGCTCAGGTGCATATGGCAGTCCTAC
>JAFYGL010000524.1 GCA_017543165.1 Victivallales bacterium
CCTGATTTTCAGAGGCTATGTTAGAAGCGGAAGGTGGGTGGGGGAAGTATCCCAAACTAAGGTACGCGTGCGCAAGAAAGGGAAATATACGTGCGAGAAAGGAGATACACGTGTGCGAATAAAAGGGGCAGCAGAAAAACTGGCACTGCAAACCAATATCAATCGGTGAGGCATTACGCGGGGCACGCTTCCGCGCGTAATGCCGCGCGGAAACGCGTGCTCCGCAATAAACAGCGCAAATAAAAAAACGTTTTGCATATTGGCAAAGACAGAGGACTTTATTATGTTATGCCATTCAATACTAAAAGTGACACAAAACAACGCGGGATTTCAAATGAAGTCATTTCTAGCAATAGTCAGGCAGACGATGCGGTCCGCCATACGGGCGAAGGTGTTCCATGTTCTGGGCGTGCTGATTTTGCTTTCGGTGTTTTTGCTGCCAGCCACCGTTTCAGGTGACGGCACGGCAAAGGGCCTTGTGCAGATATCTCTGACATACTCGCTGGGCATAGTGGTGGCGCTCATATCCACCACGGCGCTATGGCTGTCCTGCTCCCAGTTGTCCCGCGAAATCGAGGCATACAATGTGCACCTGGTCCTGTCCAAGCCCTGCCCCCGTTGGAAACTGTGGTTCGGCAAGTGGACGGGCATATTCATCATGCACGCCGTCATCATGATTGTCTCAGCAGTTGTAATCTACGGGCTGATACAGTTCCGCGTCTATCGCGAAACCAAGAATGGAAGATTCACCAAGGAGGAAATCGCCCAGCTGGACAAGGAAATACGCGTTGGCCGCAGGGAATTCAGGGCGGACAAGGCAGACCTGCGGGACAAAATCGAGGCGGATTACAAGCGCCGCAAGGCAACTGACTTCAAGGACATGAAGCCAGAACTGGCGGAGGCGGAGATTTACAGGCAGTTGCAGGCAAAGGAAGGTGAGGTCCAGCCAGGCGCAATGAAGTTCTGGAAGTTCCGCAACGTAACTGGCAAGGGCGACAGGCTCTATCTCCGCTACAGGCTGTATTCAGGCTCGACACAGGCATTGAGCCAGAGGACTATGCCTGGCCTCTGGAGCATCAAGGACCCGAATACGCCGGCAGGCGTGGAGGAAGGCTATGTGCCAGGCGCGCTGATGGAAGTAATGGGCGGCACATTCCAGGAACTGGCCATCTCCAAGGCGGCTATCGACACCAAGAACGAAAACACTGTCAGCATCATGTTCCTGAATCCAGAAAAGGGCGCCCCAGTCTGGCGCGGAGCCGAGGCAAGCGCGGCCATGTTCCAGGAGAAAGACGGGCCTGTGCTGCTGATAGCTGTGTCATCGTTTTTGGGCAACTACTGCCGTGCAATATTGCTGGCGCTCTTGCAGATTGCGTTCCTGGTGGCATTGGGCTGCACAGTCAGCGCCGCATTCTCAACGCCAGTGGCCGCGTTCGTGGCTGTGGCATACCTGGTGATCGGCCTATCCGTCAGCGCGGCAATTGACGCGCCTTTGCGCGGGGCGGACGGCGCATACCAGTACAAGAATGTATTTGACCGCTCAGCCCACTACCTGGCAATCGGCGTCGGCAACATAGTCGTGTCCGTAAACGATTTGGACGCCACATCAGACCTGGCAAGAGGCCGCCTGGTGGAGAAAAGCCGCATAATCCACTCGCTCATATCGCTGCTGATACTGAAGACGGGCATCATGTCCGCCATCGGCATCTGGATACTCTCCAAGCGTGAACTTGGCCTGGTCATAAGGAAATAGGAAGCAACAAGGCATCATACGGGGAACCTTTATGAAAAGCACACCGATACGCATACTTTCCTTCGCAGTCGCATTCATTCTGCTGGTGCTGGCATTGTCAGCCGTGCAAGGCAGAATGAACGGCATCAGGTATGACAAGCACCTCACAGACGCGGACCCGCTGGAAAACGCGCCGCCGCTGGTGGCGTTCACCAGCGTCGCGCTGGGCGGGTTCAGGGGACTTGCGGCGGACCTGCTCTGGCTGCGCTCCAGCAGAATGCAGGACGAAGGCAAGTACTTCGAAATGGTGCAGCTGGCAGACTGGATCATCAAGTTGCAGCCACGCAACACATCGTCCCACGCCTTCCTGGCCTGGAACATGGCATACAACATATCCGTCACATTCACTGCCTTTGAAGACCGCTGGCGCTGGGTGCGCAGGGGCATCGAACTAATCAGGGACGAGGCACTGGACCTGAATCCTGGCGACGCGGAGCTGTTCCGCCAATTGGGCTGGATATACCAGCACAAGATGGGCAAGGACCTGGACGATGCGAACAGGTACTACAAGACCGAATTCGCCAAGGAGAACATCCGCCTGTTCGCGGACTACTACGGGCGCTGGGACGAGTTGATCAACGCCCCCACCAACGAGGAGAAACTGCGGGCCGCATTGGGTGACAAGTACGGCGACTATGTGAAAATACTCGCAAAGCACGGCTTCGCCACATTCAAGGACTTTGAGCAGCGCTTCCGCGAACTGGCGGTGATTCCAGTGGAAGTCGAAGGCGAACTCAAGGAACTGGGCGTTAAGGACACGGTGGAAATCTGCCTGCGCAACCGCTGGATGACACAGAAGTACAAACTGGACCCAGCCTGGCTTAAGAAACTCAATGAACGCTACGGCGAACTGGACTGGCGCCTGCCTGAGGCGCACGCAATCTACTGGGCGGAACGAGGCAAGGAAAAGTTCTCCGCGGAGAAGGACAAGTTCAAGCGCCTGTCCTGCGACCGCATGATATTCCAGTCACTGGCCGCCGCATTCGGAATGGGACGCCTGGTATATCTGAAGAAAATCGAGCATCTGGAAATGACGCCGAACACAAAGATCGTGGACGCCGTCAACAAGGCGTACCAGGACGCAATGGCACTGCATGGAGAGCAGACCATCGGCGGCGCATACGGCAACTTCCTGGTGGATGCGATTGTCACGCTCTACAAATTCGGCGAAAAGAAGAAGGCCGAGGAATACAGGAAGATTGGTTCCTCGTACAAGTTGTACGGCGACCGCTTCACAAAATACCCGCTGGAGGAGTTCGTGCTCAAGGAACTGGCGGAGGACATGAAGGCGGCCTCCTACGCGCAGGCGCAGGGCACTGTGCAGAGCTATCTCATCAATTCATATTATCAGAACGCCATCGGCGAGGACGAAGTGGCGGCAAGTTATGCGGCCATTGCCAAGCAGCTTTACGACCGCTACCAGAAATTCGTCAGCGGCACGGAAAAGCGCCGCGCCCTGCCCCCATGGCTGCAAATGGCGAAGACCTCCCTGGAAATCACAAAGCAACGCATCCATCCCGAACTGGCAAAGGTACTTGAGGCCAGGCAGCCCAGGGGAACGGAAGTGTTCATTCCAGAGGCAAAGGACATCAAGGCCCCAGAGGTCAAATAGCCCGTTTTTCTACTTCAAATGCACGCATTGGCTTCACTGGAATACCAGGCGCTTATAGAGGCTATCGTTAATTACGCCCATACGTCGGGTGGCACGGCTATCCTGCGCAAATTGCGCCCGCAGACGGAACTTGCCAAAATACAGGAACGACGCCCATTGCTGAGGGACATGCTGCGCCTCAGGGAAACCATGTACGACCTGCCAGTGGCAGAGGTGCAGGACATGGCCTCCATATTTCGAAATGCCGCGCCTGAAGACGCCATCCTCCCGCCAGAGGAACTGCTGTCCTGCCTGACTTTGCTGGAAACCGCCGCCGCAATCAAGGAATTTGCATTAGAAGATTGCACAGAACTGACAGAAATAGCCAATTTATGCAATCAAATAGACGACTGCCCAAAACTACGCGCAGACCTGGCACGCTCCATTGACAGGGACGGCAGCATTCTGGACAATGCAAGCCCAGAACTGCGCGCCCTCCGCATCAAGGCAATGACCTTGGAGGCCCGCATCCAGCGTCACCTGGAGCAAATGCTGCATTCCTCCGATTGGGAAGGTTCCTTGCAGGAGCATTTCGTCACCATGCGCAATGGGCGCTATGTAGTGCCAGTCAAGAAGGATTCCAGGGCGGCCTCGAAGGGCATAGTCCATGACCTGTCCAACAGCGGGCAGACCGTGTTTGTGGAGCCGTCGGAAACGCTGGGCATGGGCAATGAACTGTCCCGCACCCGTCTGGAGGAACGAGATGAAGTGGTGCGGATACTTGCCGCCTTGTCCAAGCAGATACGCCTGAAGCTGGATGCCTTGCGGCAGGACTTGAACATTATATCCGAACTGGACGCCTGCTGGGCGATTGCCTGCTGGGCCGCAAATTATGGCTGCGTATTGCCAGACTTCGGCAACGAACTGAAGTTGGCCAATGCACGGCATCCGCTCCTGCAAATGCAGTTTGCGCAGGAATCGCCGCCGCGCCGCGTCATTCCCCTTAACCTATTTGTAACCAGAAACATCAAGGCGATAGCCATTACAGGCTCCAACACTGGCGGCAAGACTGTAGTGCTCAAAACCGTGGGGCTTCTTTGCCTGGCGGCTCAAGCTGGCCTTCCAGTGCCTGTTTCGCCTGACAGCCAATTCACCATATTCGACAATGTGCTGGCGGACATCGGCGACGGCCAGTCACTCCAGCAAAGCCTCTCCACCTTCTCCGCACATGTGGCGAATATCTGCGGCATACTCAATGCCACGGCGGAGCCTGGCAGATACCTGGTGCTGCTGGACGAACTGGGTTCCGGCACGGACCCTGTCGAGGGCGGTGCGCTTGCCTGCGGCATTCTCCGCAATCTTGCAAAGCGCAATGCGCTGTCCCTGGTCACCACGCATCTGGCGCTGGTGAAGAACTTTGTCCACAGCCGCCGTGACATGCTGAATGCGGCAGTGCGCTTCAATGTGGAGACCTTGCAGCCAGAATACGAACTGGAGGTGGGGCGTCCAGGCGCAAGCCATGCCCTTTTGATTGCGCGACGCCTGGGCATGCCAGAAAACGTGCTTAAGGAGGCGCAGCAGATGCTGTCTGGCGACCAGATAAAGTTGGAGGACATGCTGACGCGCCTAGAGGCGGACCAGCGCAAGATTGCAAGCCACGCCAACAAGATGGCGGACGCGGCCTCCGAACTGGAGGCAAAGAAGGAGGCCTTGCGCCTGGAACTGGAGGAATTGCGCAAGCAGAGGCGTGAACTGCTGCTGGATGCGCATCGCCAGGCGGACGCACTGGTGGAAAACACGCGCCGCGAAATGGAAAACCTGGTGCGGCAAATCAGGGAGAACGCAAAACGAGGCGGTTCAAAACCAGATTTGGAAGCAGAGGAGAATGCGCGCCGCGCCATTGAAGAGCGGCGCCGCAAATTGTCCCGCGGCATGAAAATACATGACAACAAGCCACGGGAGGCACTCAAGCAGGACGAGTTGAAGCCAGGGCTTCGTGTCTGGGTGGAAAAACTTCAGGCGGACGGTACAGTGGAAAGGCTCTTCGGCGGAAACAAGGTCTCAGTGAATGTAAATGGCCTTTCCTTTACAATGAATACGGAGGACATTTCACGGGCACACGGCACGGTGGAAGCCAAAGCGGAAGAACCTGTGGTGAAAGTGATGCTGCCAGTCGTCCAGGGCAGAACACCGTCGGAACTTAATCTCGTTGGCATGCGCGTAGAAGATGCGCTACAGAAATTGGAGGAATACCTGGACCGCTCGGGAATGGCAAGGCTGAACCAGGTCACAATCGTGCACGGCTTCGGCTCGGGACGACTGCGCAACGCAATACATCAGTTCCTGCTGACAAGCCCCCTGGTCCAGGACTTCAAACTGACCAAGGACAACGGCGGCTCAACAGACGTCATCCTAAAGCAATAGTCTTTATTTATCCACAGATTGTAGTAGCGACGGCGTCCTCGCCGTCGCACCAGTTGCGTTTGGAAAATCAGCGTCGTCGCGACGGTGGGATTAATGCCTTGCCTACAAGTTGCATTCATATCAATAGTAGC
>JAFYGL010000525.1 GCA_017543165.1 Victivallales bacterium
ATTCTGGTACACATCCCACCTTGCCTCTCAGGGCATGGGAGAACTGCCTGCACTTGGCGTGGCACAATGGGTGGAAGACCAGAAAATACCAGAAGGCACAGTCATAGCCAATTTCATATGGCCAGATTTTCCACGCCTCTACTACGCACTGCCCAAATATCGCTTCAGCTGGGGACTGGATCCCTCATACACATGGCACTACGCACCAGATCTCGCGGAATTCATGAAAAAAGCCTCAAATCGCGAGAAACTTACACCAGCCGACTTCAAGAAGGCATACAAGGCCAGATACATATACGTATATATTCTCCAATATGAATGTGCAAAATACTGCTGGGAAAATGGATTGATTCCAATATACCAAAACTGGGACGGATATATCTTCGACCTGGACCTGCCTGCAAGGGAAATCACTTCCTCAACACCAAAGTTGCAATTCCTGGATTTGGTGAGACAGGGCAAGGGCGCGGCATACGTCATGCAGTATTGCCTGGAGAAAATGTACAACTACTATGGAGTGCCCATAGAGAAGAAATAGGCAATGCCACGGAACCTTTATCAAATACTGGGCGTCGCGCCTGGCGTTGGCTTCGATGAACTGAAGAAGGCATACCGCACTCTGGCAAAGCAATGCCACCCAGACCTGTTCGGAAACGACAACGCCAAGACCGAGGAATTCCAGCGCCTGGTCCACGCATTCGACGTGCTGTCGGACCCAGACAGCAGAAACCAGTATGACAGGCACCTGGAATTCGAGAACGCAACTGGCTCCGCATTGCGTACACAGGCCGTGATGGACACGATTGCGGACGACATACTGGAGGAAATGGTCGTCGGCAACGATGCACCCAGGCACACCACGCTCATGACGCTGATGCTGGATTTGGAACGCACGGAGAACTTCATCCGCTTCAGGCAGGCCAAGACGCTGTTTTTCTGCGGGCAATATGGCAAATGCCAGAGCATCTGCGAGGCGCTGGTCAACGTCAGCCCTGGAAACATTCTGTACCACTACTACCTGGGCGAATCATGCCGCCTCCAGAACAAGTTCTCCAAGGCAGTTAAGCATTTCCGCATCTGCCTTGCGCTGGGCATGCACCGCACGCCTCCGCAACGCCTGGTGAAGATACGCAGGCATTGCAGGCAGGCGCAGGAGAACAGGGGCTTCTGGGGCAAGGCGCTGGCCTGGCTCATGGGCGAGGAAGAGAAGGAGCCTATCTCGGAAGAGGAAAAAATGAGACTTATACTGGAGGACACCTTCAGCAGAGGACATAGAAGAAAAGGACATCATTCACTGTCGGGCAACAGCAACGACAGAAAACTACTCAAGTGACAATGAGCGACAACGTTAGATTCATCCTTATCAGGCATGGGCAGACCAGGGAAAACCAACTGCATATCCTTCAAGGGCAAATGGACTGCGAACTGGACGAGACTGGCATGGCGCAAGCGCACGCCACGGCTAAGGCAATCAAGGACATACCTATTGACATCGCTTTCTCCAGCGACTTGAAACGCGCAATGCTGACGGCGCAAATAGCATTGTCAGACCGCCCTGAAATCAAAATCGTGCCTACAAAGGCACTCAGGGAATGGTGCCTGGGCAGATTCCAGGGCATGACTTGGGACCAGATCAGGCAGGAAAATCCCGAGGTGCCAAAGCTATTCACAGAAGAAAGCAGGACAATAAGCGAATACGGAGTGGAGACAAAACAGGAACTTCAGCAGCGCGTATCCGACTTCTTCTGGAAAACCGCCCAGGAACACCCTGGTAAAAACATACTCATCTGCACGCACGGCGGCGTCTTGCTGCGGATTTTCCGCCTGGTAACTGGCGCAATAGACCCAAACAACAAAGTCACCGTGCCAGACAACGCCAGCATCTCGAAAATAGAATACATGGCCGACAGAAAAGGCTGGCAACTGGTGGAATGGAACACACGCCCATACAACACCGCTCCCGCCGACCCAGGCCTTTGATATTTTATCTGTGGACTGTGGACTGTGGACTGTGGCGCGAATGGAAGTCCTGCGTCCTGACGCGCGGCCAATGGCCGCGCGGAAAACCATGCATGGCCAGGCGCGAATGGAAGTCCTGCGTCCTGACGCGCGGCCAATGGCCGCGCGGAAAAACATGCATGGCCAGAGCGCGAATGGAAGTCCTGCGTCCTGACGCGCGGCCAATGGCCGTGCGAACCACAGCCCACAGTCCACTGCATAAAAAAAGCGCCTCTGCGTTAAACAGAAGCGCTTCTGCGTTAAAAGGATTATGCGTCGTCGCGTACGACCATGACCTTCAGCGTGCCAGTAACCTCGGCGTGCAGTTTGACGGGCACGTCAACGGAACCCAGCTCGCGGATTGCGTCCGCCAGGACGATGCTGTTCTTGTCCAGTTCAAGCCCCTGTGCGGCGGCGGCCTCGACAATCTGCTGTGTGCCGACTGAGCCGTACAGCTTGTCGTTTTCGCCAGCTGCAACCTTGATGGTCAGGCTGATCTTGGACATCTTCTCGGCCATTGCCTGTGCCACTGCAACGCGCTCCTCATGCTCTTTCTGGAGCTGGAGCTTGCGCTTCTCAATAGCCTTCAATGCGCCCTTTGTGACTGGGGTAGCCAGCTTGCGGGGAAGCAGATAGTTCCTTGCATAACCTGGTGCCACATGAACCTGGTCGCCGATTTTTCCGAGATCGGCAACATCTTCAAGCAATAAAAGTTGTACTGCCATCGTATATATCTCCTATCTCGTTGAAATTACAGAACCAATGCCAGAATGCGGGCGCGCTTGACTGCTATTGCAAGCATCTTCTGATGCTTGAAGCAGTTGCCTGTGATGCGGCGTGGCAGAATCTTGCCGCCTTCGGTCTGGAAACGCTTCAGCAACTCCACGTCCTTGAAGTCAATGTTGAAAATCTTGTTTTCGCACAAACGGCACTGCTTCTTGCGCACCACCCTGCGGCGATGCTGCCTGGGCTTCATATTCTTCATTTTCTCTCCTTGAAAGTTCAGGCCGCCTTAAACGGCCATATCTTCATCTTATCACCATCAATCTTCAGTAGGGAAGAGCCTCGCCGTCGTTGGGCTGAATGTTCTCCAGCATGTCATTGTCCAACGCCTCGCCCTCAGGATAATCCTGCGTCGGCGCGCCTTCCGAACCAAGTATCTGGATGCTTTCCGCCTGAACCACGGTCTTGCGGCCACGGGGCTGCAAGGGGTATTGGCGAAGACGCCCTTCAACCATCAGCACCTGGCCTGAAGCCAGACCCGATTGCACAATTGGCGCCAGGCGTTCACCAGCCTCGATTTCAACTGTCAGCCTCTCTTCAACAGTCCTGCCAAACGACGTCACCACCTGCTGCACCACCTCCAACGGCAGAACGCAGACATTCTCGCCATTGGGCGTATTGCGCATAGTGGGTGCCGAAAGCAAGGTACCCATTAGTTCGACTTTACAGAAACTGGCCGCCATGATTGCCTCCAGATATAAGACAGATACTCAAACAAGCTCAATCCCTGCCGCGGTAGGGGCGCTCGTCAAAATCAAAAGCATCCTGGAAATTGTCTTCCTTGATGAGCTTGTCATGCTCTTCGCGTGGGTTGAACACATCGTCATCCTGGCCGTCCTCAAACTCAAACACAACCAGACGGAGAACGGACTGGTTCAGGCGGTACTTGTCCTTCAAAGCCGCCACGAATGTGCCTTCCGCCTCAACGACATAGTCCCAGTAGATACCAGTCTTGCGCTTCTTGATGGGATAAGCGAATGTGCGCTGCTCAAAGAACTTCACGCGTGTGACATTGCCACCCATTTCCTTCATCGACGCCTGGAATGCATCCGAAAAAGCGTCGCCATTGCCCTCGACCGCGCGTGGGTCGAGAATGATCACCACTTCATACTTCTTCAATTTTGTGTCTCCTTACACTTCGAGGCCATTGCCTCATGACGCCCAGAATCCAGAGCATCATTTGACCTCAGCCTCAATGGCATTGTTTTTGTCCGATGAATCTTCTTCAAGCGTGATGCTGAATCCCTCTATTCCATGCTCCACGCAATTGCGAATGCGCAGGACAGCCTCATCAACGACACGCTCTAAAAGTGCCCTTTCATCGGAAGCCCAGCTGCCAAGAACGTAATCCCTTACGCCAGCATCACCAGGCTGCGGTCTCCCAATACCGATCCTCAGACGCGCGAATTCCTGCGTGCCGAGGCACTCTGCAATGGAACCAAGCCCTCTATGCCCTCCGCTGCTGCCTTTTGTCCTGAGACGAAGGCGCCCAAGGGGCATATCAAGGTCATCGCTTACAACAAGCAGGCCACTGGGAGTTAAAGCAGCCCACTCAAGTACAGGAACAACAGCAAGCCCGCTCAAGTTCATGAATGTCAGCGGCTTCAGGACAAATACCTCTCGTCCCAAAGGCCCCTCGCATCGCTTGAGAAGCACCCTGTACAGCTCGCCTTCTTGCGGCTGCCATTGCGTCCTCTCAACAAACCCGGCGCTCTGCATAAGTGCATCGACCACCATGAAACCTGTGTTATGACGTGAAAAAACATATTCATAACCTGGGTTTCCAAGGCCCACTATCAGCAGGCTCTCGTTCGGGCTATTCTCCGCACCTTGGCTGTTGCACTCCATTGCAAAACCATAGCTGGCGGCTCCTCATGGAACCGCCAGTAGAAATCATTTCTTCTCTTCAGCAGCTGGAGCTTCTGCGGCAGCCTCGCCTTCAGCGGCTTCAGCTTCAGGCTCTTCAGCCTTGACAGTGCGGACATGGCAGACGATCAGGTCGCCATCGACTGCGGCAGTGACGCCTTCTGGAAGAACCAGGTCCTTCACGTGAATGGCAGCATCCAGTTCAACACCGGAAACATCGACGATGATGGATTCTGGCATGTTGGCTGGCAGGGACTTAACTTCAA
>JAFYGL010000526.1 GCA_017543165.1 Victivallales bacterium
CCAAACACACACCCGCCCAGTGCGCGGGGCGCAGCCCCGCGAAAACCCGCGCCACTGCCGCAGCGGCGGGCCCTCCACCGCCCAGTGCGCGGGGCGTACAGCCCCGCGAAAATCCCCTCGGTGTCCACATAAATTAACAAAGGAGCAAAAATGCGCCATACCCTGTTTTTCCTGTTTGCAATCCTGTTCTGCATCAGCGCCATTGAACTTCCCTATTGCAATGCCATCCCCAAGTTGGACGGGGCGCTGGACGACAGTTGCTGGCAGGCGCAGGAATGGCACTCAGGCTTCACAGTGGTGCGCAGTGGCGAAAAGCCCTCCGTTGAAACACGCTTCAAATTATTCCACAATGGGGACTGCATATATTTTGCACTGGAGGCAAGCGAGCCGAATATGGCAAAACTGAAGGCGGAGCCAGTCAGCTTCGACGCACCAGCGATTTTCTCCAACGATACATTTGAGATATTCCTCTGCCCCGACCCAAAGAAGCAGGTCTTCTACCATATTCTCGCAGATTCACTGGGGCAGAAGTCAGACTATATGCACGCTGACAACAACGCTGGCGGCTACAAGTCGTACTCCATCTGGGACAGCGCTGCACAAATCAAGGCAAACAAGCAGGCGGACAAGTGGACAATGGAAATGGCGCTACCTCTAGGCGCCATGACGCTATCTCCTGGCAAGTGGAGTTTCAATGTCATCCGCAACAGATATTGCGGTGCAAAACGTGAGTTCTCCACATTCTCCCCCAATCCCAACTCCCTCAATGCAAAGCCCGAGACATTTGCGGAACTTAAGCCTGCAAATCTGAACCTGGCAAAGTACGTATGCAAGCAAAGCGGCATCAAGGCATCCTACAAGATGGAGAATGGCACTGGCACCGCAAAAGTCACCATGAGAATGGGGAACAATGACAAGATGCTGCGCATATTCCGCATCAAGGCCAGGCTATTTTCACCTCAGGGACAGGAGCTAGCCTGCAAAGAGGCTTATGCTGGCGTAGGTGCCGCCAGTTCCGAGGAAGTCTCCATTTCATTTGACAACGTGAAGCAAGGCGAATATCTGCTGGACTGCGAGTTCTACGACAACCGCAGGCAGCCCTGCCTCCTGGCAAAGCAAAGGCAAGAACTGGCATTGGAATATGTGCCCATGAGCATAACACTGCTGTCACCTTGCTTCAGGAACAACCTGTACGCCAGTATGCCCGACCACACCATCGAGGCGCAAATCAATTTCAGCGAGTTTATTGGCAAGCCATTTGAGGTGGCATTGCTTGACGAGGCAGGCAAGGTGCTAAAGGCAGTCCCATTCAAAAGCGCAAAGGCAAGCCAGACTGCAAAGTTTGATGGCAAGGCGCTACCAGAGGGCAAGTTCACGCTCCAGGCAACTTGCGAAGGCGCAAAAACAAGCGTGACTATACGCAAATTGCCACCACACAAGGGCGAGGTGTGGCTGGACAAGACTGGCATTACCTACGTGGACGGCAAGCCATTCTTCCCATTCGGTTGGTATGGGCATGATGACGCAGACATGCCAAAGCCATATTTGAACTCCATTCTGGACACGTCCAGTTTCGCCTCTATTGAATCAATGGACCGCGTCTTCAAGAGGCGCGCCGCCTGGAATGAATTGATGATGGTGTTCCCATACCACGAATTCAATCCACAGGGAAGTTGGAAGGTATTCAGCTTCAAGAACAGGCATGGCTCCATGACCGCCGAGCAAAAGGAACTGCTGACGCGCAACATCAAGTTGCTGCGGGACCAGCCTAACCTGCTGGGCTACTACATGGCGGATGAGCCAGAGAACCAGGGACTCAATCCTCTGTGGCTTCAGGAAGTGTATGAGATGATTCGGGAACTGGACCCATGGCATCCATGCATCATGCTGAACTGGGGCGAGGCAGGCATACGCAAATACTACAAGGCCTGTGACATACTCATGCCAGACTGCTATCCCACATACTACATAGACGGCACCACCAGCAAGAAGCGCAGCTGTTCCTCCACTTGGGCGAAGACATCCACCAGCCTGCGCCCCGCCTGGCAGATGCCGCAGCTTGCCTCCTGGCCCGCCTACAACAGAAGCGGCGTCAAGGGCGTCCCGCCCAACTACGATGAGATACGCTCCCAGTTCTTCCAGGCGCTTATACACAATGTGAAGGGCTTCAACATGTACGCCTACTTCGAGGCAATACGCTTCCCAGTGCTGTACATAGGTGGCGAGGCAATGGGGCAGACGCTGATGCAATTAAAGGACTACCTGCTTCCCAACACCAACAAAAACGCCCTGCGCGTCAAGACGACGCCAGACATGCCAGAGTTCCAGGCTGGACTAAAGATTTCAGGCGGGCGCATTGCCATTCTTACCGTGAACACGGAAATGAAAGAGACCAAGGTGGACTTCACCGTGACAGTGCCTGTTGGCGACACACTCTACGTTGCAGGCGAGAATCGTGAAGTCAAGTTGCAAAAAGGCACGTTTAGCGACACATTCGCGCCTGGCGAAACGCATATCTACCTGAACAACAAGAAAATGGCAGAGGCCGTGCCTGGCGTGGCGGAGACAAAGGCCGCCATCGAGGCGGCAAGGAAGGCCCGCAAGAAGCCAGGCAATCTGGTCGGCATGGGTGAACTGCTGGTGGCGGACCATATTGAGCTAAACGAAGGCAAACTACCGCCAAATGCGCCCAAACTTACCGCCTCCAGCGATCATCACAACTATTTCGCCACCAAGAAAACAGGTTCACTATACTATCTGGTGGACGGAATACTGGACCCCAAACGCCCTGAATACGCATGGGGCCCAGAATTCAAGGACAAACAGCCATGGCTGGAAGTCAAACTGCCCGCGTCAGCCACACTTGGCACATTGAAACTGTACACGCCCAGAGGCAACGTGGAGGAAGGACACGTTCTAGTAAATGGCAAGATCATTCCATTTAAGAACAGCAAGAAACTGACTGAGGGACGGGAAAACGTAGTCATTGACGTGGATTTGCAGGGCGAGAAAAGCGATACTGTCCGCATTGTATTCACCAAATATACCATAAAGATTTTTGCCACCGCGCCAGAGGGGCGCATGCTTTCGGAGATTGAACTGTATGCAAAGTAAAATCACTGCCATCTTAAGGAAATCTTGCTTATATTGTAGTATTATACTACTTTCATTTTACGTTTTTGGAGAACAAATGAATAACAAAATAACATTGCCAGACAATCCCAAAATCTACGAAACAGAGGCAGCTGCACAATTGGAGGAATACATGCCGCGGCTGGTGGGAACGCTGAAGGTGGCAGGCAAGAAAGCGCATTTCTTCGTAGGCGACACAGCCGAAGCCCGCAAACAGGGCATTCTCTGCGACAAGATGGATGAGGAGGCATGGAGCATCACCGCAAATGAAAAGGGCCAGATTTTCCTTTGCGGCGGCGGCACAAGAGGCACGCTTTACGCCACCACACACTTTCTTGAGGACAAGATGGGGATGCACTGGCTTACCCCAACGGACGAATACATCCCAGAAAAGAAGGCAACTATCGACCTGGAGCAATTCTCATTGAAGGGCAAACCCTACTTCAAGATACGTGATGTGTATCGCGCACCAAAGCCAGCCCAGGACAAGGGACGCTTCGCCATGCATTTGCGCCTAAACCTAGAAGGCGAATGGCCTCTCATAGACCCCAAATACGGTGGCGGCATCAACTACGGCTCGCCCTCCCATTGCCACACCATCGAGACTGGATATTTCCCCGCAAAGCAGTATTTCAAGGAGCATCCCGAATACTATTCGCTGATAGACGGGAAGCGCAACAGCAGCATGTGGTTCGGGCAGATATGCGTGTCCCGTCCAGGCCTGGTGGAGGAGTTCATAGAGAAATTGAAGGCCTTCATCTTGGCGGACGAGGCGGAGGCGGCGAAGACTGGCCAGCCCGCGCCCTGGATATATGACATTTCACTCAACGACAGCCGCGGCTTCTGCCAATGCCCCGAATGCGCGGAGCGAGTGAAGAAGTACGGCGAAAGCGGCGCGTTCCTGCTGGTGCTCAATCCCATCGCGGATGCGCTGAAGAAATTCCGCCCCAACTATGTTTTGCAGACACTGGCGTACTTCGCCACCACTGAACCGCCCAAAGGCGGCATCGTGGCGGCGGACAATATCCTCGTCCGCACATGCAACGCGGCAACCTACCTCCATGAAAAAATCGATTCCGACTTAAACGACACCTTCAGGAAGCAGGTCCAGGGATGGGCAAAGGTCTCCAATATTCTCTGCCCTTGGGAATACTCCATCACATACGGCACGAGCGGTGGCAAGCTGCCATATCCCAGCGAATTCAATATTGGCGAGAATATCCGCTTCTATTCGAAAAACAAGGCAATCGGCATGTTCTTCGAGCATGAGAATCCCGATTCTGCCGACATGTACGATATGAAGGTCTATATGGAGGCAAAACTACTGGAGAATCCATTCCAGGATGAAATGGCGCTTATGCAGGAATTCTGCCACATGTTCTACGGCAAGGCCGCGCCCCACATCCTCAAATACAGGCAACTGCTACGGGACGCGGCCTTCAAGAACAATGCAAACGTCCATTTCTTCTTCCCCTTCGCTCTGGACTTCAGGTACATCGGCTGGAAGGAAATGGTGGCTATGCAGCAATGCATCGATGAGGCGCTGAAGGCAGTGGAAGGAAACGAACTGCTGACAAAGCGCGTGGCCCACGCCGCAAATACCCTGGACTTCGCGCTGCTGTGCAATCTCTCATGGTGGTACAGGCTCCAGGCCGCGCAGGCTGGCCAGGCGGCCCTGCACCAGCAACTGTTCGCAAAATCAAACCAGCGCTTCTTCAGCACATGGGAAGGATTCTGCGCGGAATTGAAGGAGAAGGAAGGCAGGAATGTCTCCACCAAAAACCGCAAGGGCATGGAAAGATTCAAACAGAAGGCCGCCAAGAAATTCAGACTTCTGCCACAATCAAAGGGACAACTTGCCCTCACGCCTGACATATTCGCCACTGGCGACGAAGGCTCGCGCTGGATTGAGAACAGCCATGTCCCAGCAGGTGTTTACCTCCAGGTCAAGCCGCAGTTCACCAAGGTCAGCGAGGGGGCAGATCCCTCCGCATACGCCTCAAAGGATGAAACGCAGGCTGACATGCGCAAACTTCTGCTCGAGGTCAGGGACTACAACTCAGAGAACCTGAAAGACATCTCGCTGGTGAAAATGACTGTTGACGCCAAGTCCCTGTCACCCAAGGACTTCACGCCAGTGACCATAAAGAACGTGCCATTCAGGCAGGGACGCCCCATCTTCTCCATCTGCAACCGCAAGACAGTCAACTTCAGGCTGGACTTCCTCAAGGACTATTTCACCGAGGACACGGCAGACATCACCATCTACATCCGCCTCAAGGATAAACTGGAACTGTCCCACGTCGTCATCAATCAAACACAGAAACACTAATCCAACACAGAGGCGCAGAGGTTTTAACGCAGAGGCGCAGAGGCGCAGAGACGCAGAGGTTTTAACGCAGAGGCGCAGAGTTTTTAACGCAGAGGCGCAGAGACGCAGAGGCGCAGAGACGCAGAGATTTTTATTTTTCGCTCTGTTCCCCATGAGGGGAGGTAAATAAGAAGCCGCGAAGCGGCGATGGAAACTAGCCGTGGGTGGAGCGAGCGCCG
>JAFYGL010000527.1 GCA_017543165.1 Victivallales bacterium
AATGAAGCGCATTGCGAATCTCATCATTGAAATTACCATCAAATTTCATTGTTCTTCTCCTTTTACAGGGATTATTTTTCAGAATAAACTAGAATTCAGCAATGCATATAAAACGCAGAATATGCCGTAATATTGTATAATAAGAGAATAAATATGCTATCTACAAGGGACTAAAGGGACCAAAGGGGCCAAAGGAACCAAAAAGACTAAAGGGACCAAAGGGAAACAACCAATGAATGCTCGTCCCTTTGGTCCCTACTTGTTTTTCACTCTCAACACAAAACACATCTATACATTACTCGCTTTTCCGCTTTCGCAACGCGAAAGCGGAAAAGCGCAGCAAGGGATAGAGGTGGGGTGTGGGGAGGGGGAAGGGCCAATGGCCCTTCCCCCTCCCCACGATAATACATGCATGTCTTTGGGGATTAGAATATGCCCTGCTCCAGCATGGCGGTGGCCACCTTCTTGAAGCCGGCGATGTTTGCGCCTGCCACCAGGTCGTAGCCCAGATTGTATTCCTCGGCGGCCTTGCGTGATTCATCGTGGATGGTGATCATCATCTTCTTGAGTTGCGCGTCCACCTCGTCGGCAGTCCACACCAGGCGCTCGGAATTCTGGCTCATCTCCAAAGCGGAGACGCCGACGCCGCCTGCATTGACGGCCTTGGAAGGAGCGACGATAATGTGCTTCTGTGCACGCAGCAGCTCCAATGCATCGTTGGTTGTAGGCATGTTGGCTACCTCGATGTAGTATTTGACGCCAGATTCAACAATCTTCTTCGCCCATTCCAGGTTCACGTCATTCTGGGTGGCTGCGGGCATGTATATGTCCACGTCCTTGACGCCCCAGCACTTCTGTCCAGGCACGAATTCGCAGCCGAACTTCTTTGCGTATGGCTCGCAGTGCATCGGGTCGTTGGCGCGCATTTCCAGGATGTAGTTGATTTTCTCTTCGGTGCAGACGCCGTCCTTGTCATGGATATATCCGTCTGGCCCAGCGAAATATATGACCTTGGCGCCCAGTTCTGCGGCCTTCTTGATGATGCCCCAGCCCACATTGCCATAGCCGGAAATCGCTATGCGCTTGCCTTGAATTGTGTCTTTCTCGTGCTTCAGCACCTCGTTCAGGTAATACACGGCGCCGTAGCCAGTGGCCTCGGGGCGAATCAGGGAGCCGCCGTAGGTCATGCCCTTGCCAGTGAACACGCCATTTTCCCACACGCCCTTCAGACGGCGATACTGGCCGAACATATAGCCGATTTCACGTTTGCCCACGCCCATGTCACCAGCGGGCACATCCACATCTGGTCCGATATAGCGGTACAATGCAGAAATGAAGCTCTGGCAGAAGCGCATTACCTCGGCGTCGCTCTTCCCTGCTGGATCGAAGTCCGAACCGCCCTTGCCGCCGCCAATGGGAAGGCCAGTAAGCGAGTTCTTGAATGTCTGCTCAAAGCCAAGGAATTTGATGATGCTGGGAGTCACGTTCTTCTGGAAACGGATGCCGCCCTTGTATGGCCCGATGGCGCCGTTGAACTGGCAACGGTAGCCGATGTTGGTCTGCGTGCGCCCCTGGTCATCCACCCACACCACGCGGAAAGTGAACATGCGCTCTGGTTCCACCATGCGCTTCAGCAAATCAGCCTTTTCATATTCTGGATGCTTGGCAACAACAGGGCTAATGGAACTGAAAACCTCCTCAACTGTCTGAACGAATTCAGGCTCGCTTGCGTGCTTCTCGCGAACATACTGTATTACGCTCTCAACATACTTGTCCATCTCATCTCTTCCTTCTGCATTAAAAACAAATCACCTCTAGGAAACGCCTGCGTTCCGCAGTCATTTCCTATTTGAAATGGCAGTACGATAAGGAGTTTTTCTATAATTTCAAGCAGCCAGCCCGTATTTTTTTACATTTTTTTACAAGGTGGCTTTACATTTTTTGTTTCTACAGGAAACTTGCTATATTAGTACGATTATCTATATATTGTGAATTTTTAATGAAAGATAAAAGAAAAAACAAGTAGGACACCCAGAAACAGGGCATTGAAGAGGGTGAATAAAAGCAGGTAGCGCTTCACGCCAGACGGGTCAGCCTGCCGATATTGACTGTAGGTGATCAAGGAGGCCAGGGACGCAATCAAAGTCCCAGTCCCGCCTATGTTGACGCCCAGGAGCAGCTCCCGATAATTGTCCGTGAACTGGGACAGCAATATTGCCGAAGGCACATTGCTTATGACCTGGCAGGACAATACGCTGAAGAACAAGGTGCTCTTGCCAAGCAGCACCTCGAACAGGGAGCGCACTGCGCCGATGCGGGACATGTTTCCTGCAAATATGAAGAACGCGGCGAATGTGCAGAGGAGCGGATAGTCCACCTTTCTCAATGCCTTCCTGTCCATATACAGGAGCGTTCCAGTTATTATGACAAGGCCATAGATGTAATGAATGGCGCGGAATACGATTATGATAGACAAGGCAAATAGCAGCAGATAGATGCCTAGCCGCCATGGATGTCTTTCGCTGGAGGCGGTCTTCTTGATCTGGATGGGCTCATTATGCACGCACAGGCAACAGAATGTAATAAGCAGCACCGACACTATGAATGGCGGCAGCATTATTCCCATGAATTCCAGTGTGGGGATGTTGAATTTGGTATAGAGGAACAGGTTCTGCGGGTTGCCGAAAGGCGTCAGCATGCCTCCCAGATTGGCGGCGATGTTCTGCATTATGAACGTGAATGCAAGCAGCCGCTTGTTGCCAGTGCCGCTTAAGACGAAATAGCCTAGGGGCAGGAACGTCAAAAGCGCCATGTCATTTGCGATGAACATGGAGCCGATGAAGGTGATGTACGCCAGCGCAAGAATGCAAAGACGCATGGTCCTGAAACGGCGGACAATGCGGCGGGCCAGCATTGTGAAGAAGTCTATGTTGCGCAGCGCACCCACCACAGCCAGCACGCAGTACAGGCAACTCAGCGTCTTCCAGTCAAAATAGGTGAAATACTCCCTGCCAGGCTTTACCAGGCAGCAGGTTATGGCCGCAGCAAACAAGGCAATGCACAATACCGCATTTGCCTTGAAAAGAGCCTTTGCCTTCCTGACAGCAACCCCAAAGAACGACTTTACCTTATCGCGCAACATTGCAGGAATGATCTAGAAATAAAGCAGAAGGGGCTGCTGCAAAACTAGGTATCTAGGTATCTAGGTATCTAGGTAGTTTTGCAACAGCCCCCTCAGCGCATACGCGTTGAGATTAGAGTCTTTCGCTCTTGTAAACGTCCAGGAAGTACTTGTATGTATCAACCCTGAGTTCACCGCATGCCATCTCGTCGCAGGCGATGTAAGCGTTGTTGTGCAGGTTCAATGCGGTAATTGTCCACATCTGGTTAAGACCACCTTCCACGCATTCCTTTAGGGCGCGCGCCTTGTTGTGGCCGCTGATGAGAAGGAGAACTTCCTTGGAATCAGTGACAGTGCCCACGCCTACGGACAGTGCCCTGGCGGGAACCTTGTCTGGATCGTTGTCAAAGAAACGCGAGTTCACAATCCTGGTGTCCTCAGTCAAATCGCGGACGCCAGTCCTGGAGCTAAGGGATGTGAACGGCTCGTTGAAGGCGATGTGCCCGTCAACGCCAGAACCGCCCAGGAACAAATCGATGCCGCCGTATGAGGCAATCTTCACTTCGTAGCTGCGGCACTCCTCTTCCAAATCAGGCGCCATGCCGTTGAGGATGTTCACATTCTCGGCTGGAATGTCGATATGGTTGAACAGATTGTCGTGCATGAAGTACCAGTAGCTCTCATGATGCTCATGGGGAAGCCCCACGTATTCATCCATGTTGAACGTGACCACGTTCTTGAAGCTTACCTTGCCGGCCTTGTATGCCTCGATGAAGCGCCTGTAAACGCCCAATGGCGAGGAGCCTGTAGGCAATCCCAGCACGAATGGACGGTCGCCCTTGTGGCTGTTGATGGCGGCGATGATGTGGTTTGCCGCCCACTGGCACATTGTCTCGTAATCCTTCTGAATGATAACCTTCATCTTCTTCTCTCCCAAAAAACTTCTTGTTTATGCCTCTGGCGTCAACTTGTCAAAGCCAGTGTAGGGACGCAGCACTTCAGGCACGATAACAGTGCCGTCTTCCTGCTGGTAGTTCTCCAGTATGGCGCACACCACGCGGTCGGTAACGCCCGTCGCGGAAATGGTGTGGACAAAGCCACGGTTGCCATTGGCATCCTTGTAGCGGATGTTCAGGCGGCGTGACTGGAATTCGGTGAGGTTGGTGTTGCTGGTGACTTCTCTGTATGCGCCGAAGCCAGGATACCATGCCTCGATGTCGTACTTCTTGAAACCAGGGGCACCCATGTCGCCCACGCATACATTCACCACCCTGTAGGGTATGCCTAGCTGCTGCAGCAGGTATTCCTCATTCGCCAGGCAGACTTCGTGGTACTTGGGTGATTCATCTGGCAGGCAGAACACAATCTGCTCCACCTTGTGGAACTGGTGCACGCGGAAAATGCCGCGTGATTCCTTGCCATAGCTGCCAGCCTCGGTCCTGAAGCAGGGGGTGTATGCGGTGTAGCAGCGTGGCAGAGTCGCGGCGTCCAGCACCTCGTCCGCATGATATCCCACCAATGTCTGCTCAGATGTTCCGATAAGAGCCAGGTCCTCGTTCTTCAGGTCGTAGGTCTGGTCCGCGAAGAATGGCAGATAGCCAGTGCCGAACAAGGTGTGCGCCTTGGCCGCACAGGGGGACATGAACAGCTTGAAGCCACGCTTCACCAGAGTCTGCTGCGCCCAGAAGAACATGGCCTGCGTCAGTTGCGCGCCCTGCCCGCACCAGTAGTAGAAGCCCGACTGGGCGACCTTTGCGCCGCGGCCAGTGTCAATGATGCCAAGAATGTCGCCGATAGCCTGGTGGTCCCTGGCCTCAAAGGGGAAGTTCGGCTTTTCGCCCACAAAGCGCACTGGCACATTGTCCGCATCGCTTTCGCCGTCCGGGCATTCGTCAGACAGGAAGTTAGGCAGCCAGGTCATCATTTCATCGACCTGCGCCTTGATTTCGTCCTGGAGTTTCTCCTTGTCGCCCAAGGTGGTCTTCAGTTCCTTCACCTTTTCGCGGGCTTCTGGGTTGTCCTTGCATTCCTTGCTCAGGCGGTTGCGCTCGGCACGCAGCTCCTCCACTTCCTTTACCAGTGCCAGGTATTGCTTGTCCAGTTCGCTGAGTTTGTCAATGTCCACATCGCAGCCACGCCTGGCGGCATTCTTCTTGACCAGCTCGGGGTTTTCACGCAGAATTTTAATGTCAATCATCGTCTTACCAAAATTGTATTTTGAGTTTCTTAAGAAAATTGACTGTAATATACTTGATTTCCCTGCAAAATCAATGTCCAAGACATCTGGAAGTCATGGGTTCTGTAGCACGACATTTTGCCGTGCGCATTTCATTCCAGGATGACAAAGTCCGTGCCAGGAACGGTCTTGCGGAGTTGCTCAGCCAGGGGCCTGCCTCGTACAAACACGGCGGTGGAGAACACATCTGAATGCACGCCACGTTTTGTAATTGCGGTCACCGAGGCAAATTGCGTCACAGGCGTGCCAGTGGCGGGATCCATGATGTGCCCGATCTTGCGGCCCTGTATGATTCTGCTTCGTTCGTAGTTGCCGCTGGTGGCGACGGCGCAGCCCTTCAGCTTCAGCACGCGAGCCACGGCGGTCTTGTTCTCTGGGTCGCGTATGGATACCTTGAATGCATCTTTGCCACCAGGGACCTTTTCCGATAAAAAAAGGTTGCCTCCCAGGTCAATCATATACATGTCAATGCCGTATTTGTCCAAAATGGCCTTTGCGATATCGGCGGCATAGCCTTTTGCAATGCCGCCAAAGTCCAATGCCATGCCCTCCACGGGAAAGCGCACGGAACGGGCACGGTCGTCAAATTGCACCTTGCCAAGGCCAACCTTCTCCAAGGCAGCGGCGATTTCCTCCTGGGTGGGCAAGGTTTCCTTCTTTTTATGGAAGTCCCAAAGACGCATGACCGCACCGACAGTGGGATCAAACGCCCCCTCCGTCAATGAAAATGCATCGCGGGAGGCGACTATTATGTTCCACAGCGCCTCGCTGCAAACAAATGCCTCGACATAGGCGGTGTCATTGAGACGATGCAGTTCAGAGGCAGCGTCATACGCATTGATTACGTTGTGCAGTTCCTGCAATTCAAAGAGGATTTCCTTGAATGCACTGTCCATGACTGCCTCATCACCGCCCCAAAGTGTAACATTGCACACCGTATTGAACACGGCAAGTTCATAGCTTTTCCCTGTCGGCCCCTTCCTGCCACGGAACACCAGGCATGCAACGAGCAGCACTATGACAATGGCAGTTATTATATAATATCTGATAGCGTTATTCATCTTTTAATCTAACCTCAAGCCCCCATTCGGCAGGCTTCTCACCTTCGCTTGTAAGACACCAGAGCACAGGATACGGCGGGCGCTGCGCAGGCGCGTCGCCAAAGCCATCCGTCATGTACAAAAACACCTGCGGCTGCAATTCTGGATGCTGCTTTATATAAAGAAATGGAGGGCACAAGGATGTGCCGCCCAGGCCATTTATGCGTATTTTGCTTGTGTCAATCGGATGGTCATTGTCGTAAGTATTGACACTTTTAATGCACCTGTCGCATTGAATCACGGTGATTTCGTATTCGCCAAAGGCCTTGCACAATGCGGCAAGTTCCGCCACGAACGCGGGCAGGTATTCCTCCGTGCTGCCGCTGGTGTCTATCGCCAGCACCAAGGTCAATTTTGGCAGACGCTTCCTGCCTGGCAGGTACAATCCCCTGCTGACAAAGCGCCTGTTGGGCGGCAGCCAATCCCTCTCCCCGCGCACGAACATGGTAATGTACGAGGCCAAAAGCTGCTTCCATGAGAGCGTCTCCCTTTCTTCCGGTGCGACGAATTTGCTGAAGTGGCCAGGCAATTTGCCTGCCTGCTTCAAGCGTGTGGCGGTATCGCCGAGTATTTCCTCCCAATCCACATCTGCTTCGTCAAAAAGCCCGCCGCCCGCATCGTCTGCCTGCTCGTTCTGGTCAACCTCGCCTTCCCCGTCTCCCCATTCACTTCGGTCCCCGCTGCCCTGCTTGTCCTCCTTTTCCTCCTTGCTGTCCTTTCCGTCCTTGCCGTCCTTTCCGTCCTTGCCTTCCTTGCCGTCCTGTTCTTCGTCTTGCGTGTCGCTGGCGCCCTGCCCTTCCTGGTTCTCAGGCTGCGGCAGGGAACGTGCCGCCTTTGGCGTCTGGTATTCGTGGAAATCCTTCGCGTCCAGGCAGGCCAGTTCATCGCTTATGCGCTCGTATATCCACTCGGCGGACTGTCCCACCCAGTCCTCCTGATACGGGAGCATTTCCTCGAAGAACCCGTCAGCGGTGAGAATCAAATCAGTTTCGATGTCGCAGGCATAGTTGAAGCGCTGTATGTCCCTGTCCCCCAGACGCTGTGAATGCCGCATTGCGCAATGCCATACCTCGTGCGCCACCAGCCCCATTCTTTCCTCTGGCGTCAGCGACAGGAAATAATCCACCTCAAAGAATGCCTTTTTGCCGTCGTTCTGGGCAGTGCCGTAAATAGTGCCGAATGCGGGCACCAGTTCCAAATGGAATGCAAGGCTTGCCACAAAGGGGTGTTTTTCCAGCATGTCGGCACGGGCCTGTGTCAAAAGCCGTGCGCAAAGTTCCCGTCTTTCCTCGCGGGTGCCTTGCAATGCTGTTCCTTCCCTGGGCATTGTCATAATACTACTGCTGCTTTTGGGAATTGACGCCCAGTTTGCCAAGCAGCGTGGCATAAACGGGATGCTCGGTCAGCACTTTCCTGCGTGCCTTGTCTGTAATACGCTCGAATATGCCATTCATCAGCATAGTTGCGAAATCATTGCCCAGCTGCAATGAGAATCTCAGCACCGTATCCGCAAGTCGTGCATAATTGGAGGCGTTCTTCTCCATTGATAAATAATATGTCAGTGCCCCGCACAATGCGTATATCATATCTGGACGATTCGGCACGGCAGGCACCATTCCATTCAGCAGTTCGTCGCGCAGCCCGCTTCTGAAGAACATGCTGCGGAGAAACGCCAGGAATTCCACGGCTGCGCCCGCGCCCACAAGACCAGGCACTGCATACGTCAGCATATTGCTGTGCCCAGTATGCTCGGCAATCTTCAGCATCGTGCTCACGCGCTCCCAGCTGCGGGGGCTTGGCCAGCCACGCTCCAGCGTCTCGCCTTCCTGGCAGAACAGCAATTCAGGACGATAGCGTATGAAATTGACCACAGCCTCATGCACCTTGTGCGCCTCAGCCCAGGCGATAAAACTCTCCGCCTCAGGCTTGACCTCCACATGCATGAAACGGTTCGCCAATGCGCTTGACATTGCGCATGCCACCGCATTGTCCTCCACACGGTTGCCTGCCGCGACGATGTACCATCCATTGGGCACTGTGTATAAATCGCCCAAACGCCTGTCCAGGATAAATTCGTATGCGGCGACCTGCAGTGTCCTGTCCGCCGCAGTCAATTCATCGAAGATGATGATGCCCCTGCTGTTCTTGTCCCGCGGCCATTCCGAGGATACCAGCCACTTGACTGCATCATTCTCAGGCACGGGGAGACCTCTCATGTCCACAGGCTCCCGTTGCGCCAGGCGCACATCCACGAAGCCAATGCCCAGTTCCTTCGCCAGTTCGCGCACAAGGGTGGATTTTCCCACGCCAGGCGCACCCCATATCATAATCGGCGGTATCATCTGGGCAGGCTCTTCCAGGTAGTCCTGTC
>JAFYGL010000528.1 GCA_017543165.1 Victivallales bacterium
CTTCTCCGACGCGGCAAAGCACAAACCTGACAGATGCCATCGAGCAGCTGCGGGACAAAATGATACAGCAGGCATTGCAGGAAAGCAATGGCAATATGTGCCTCGCCGCCAGAAAACTCGGCATCCACCGCAACACTCTGCGCAACCTCCTCCAGCGCAAAGTGGGCAGTTATTAGTGGGCAGTGGACTGTGGACTGTGTGAGAGTTGGGTGTCCGCTGATACTGTGCCTGCCAGGCGCGGATGGCGGTCACGCGTACTGACGCGCGGCCAATGGCCGCGCGGAATAACGCGGGGCTTTCGCCCCGCGCACCCAACAGTCCACAGTCCACAGTCCACTTGGCTCAGTTTTTGGCCCTGATGGCTGCGCGGCGTATCTTGCCGTTGACGGTCTTGGGCAATTCGCTTACGAATTCGATTATGCGGGGATACTTGTAAGGTGCGGTGTGCGTCTTGACGTATTCCTTGATTTCATTGGCAAGTTGGTCGGAGGCCTCCTTGCCCTTGACTAGCACGATAGTCGCCTTGACGACCTTGCCGCGTGTCGGGTCAGGCACGCCAGTCACGGCGCATTCCAGGATGTATGGCAGCTCCATGAGCACGCTTTCCACCTCGAAGGGACCCACTCTGTAGCCAGAGGTCTTGATTATGTCATCGGCGCGGCCCTGATACCAGAAGTATCCCTTTTCGTCCTGCCAGGCCTGGTCGCCCGTGTGGTAGTAGCCGTCATGCCATGCGGCCTTGGTGTCATCTGGCGCATCCATATAGCACTTGAACAGGCCGCATGGATGCTTGGCATCATCCGCCTTGATGCATATTTCCCCTGTTTCGCCAGTCTTGACAGGCTTGCCCGCCTCGTCCAGCAAAGTCACATCATATTGCGGATTCGCCTTGCCCATTGAGCCAGGGCAGGGCTTCATGTCCGAAAGAGTGCCGATGGTGAGCGTGGTCTCTGTCTGGCCGAAGCCCTCGTATGGCAACTGTCCTGAAACGCGGGCGAATGCCTCGCTGACCTCCGCGGGCATGGCCTCGCCAGCCGTGGTCACATGCTCCAGCGTGGAGAAGTCGTACTGCGCGATGTCCTCCTTCACCATGAAACGGAATATGGTAGGCGGCGCGCAGAATGTGGTGATGCCGTATTTCTTGAACATTGGGAGTATCTCGGCGGCATGGAAGCGGTCGAAGTCGTAGGTGAACACGCCTGCCTCGCAGAGCCACTGCCCGTAGATTTTGCCCCACAGCGCCTTGCCCCAGCCTGTGTCGGCTATGGTGAAGTGCAGACCATCTGGATTCACCTTGTGCCAATGGCGCGCGGTCATGATATGGCCCAGCGGATATGCGTAGTCGTGCTCAACCATCTTGGGATAGCCTGTGGTGCCAGAACTGAAGAAGATCAGCATCGGGTCGCTGGTGCGCTGCTCTTCGGCGCGGGGGAAGTCTGGCTTGAAGTTGGGATACAGCTCGTCATAGTCAAGCCATCCGTCATGCTTGCCGTTGACGACGAACTTTAGCCTCATTCCATTGTAGTCTGCGCCGTCTATTTCATTGCAGATATTGCCGTCCGCAGAGGCGAATATGTACTTGATGTTGGCTTTCTTGAAGCGATATTCGAAGTCGTGGGCGGTCATCTGGCATGAGGCGGGAACCGCCACTGCCCCCAGTATATGCAGGGCATTCAGCACGTACCAGAACTGGTAATGCCTCTTCAGAACCAGCATCACCCTGTCCCCTCTGCGCACGCCCATTGAATGCAGCAGGTTGGCGGTGCGCATCGCGTTGTCGCTGATTTCGCGGAATGTGAAATCGTGGAGTTCCTGGTTCTTGGAGAGCCAGCGCATGGCCACCTTGTCAGGGCACTCGTCCGCCAGGCGCTTCAGCACATCATACGCGAAGTTGAATTTGTCTGGAACCTTGAAATTCACTTTCTTCAGCGTGCCGTCCTCATTCCATTCCTCCTCCATGTAGTCCTGGTAGAGCAGGCGTCTTTGCGCGGCCTTGTTCGTGTCGGGAGCCTTCTTTGGCTCCATTGCAAACCTGTCGGGCCTGCTGGCGTCGTCATTCTTGCCATGCATGACGATTGAGAGGAATTTGCAGCCTTCGGGGCTCACGGCTGTCATGGCATGAGGGTCCCTGCCGTCGAAATAGATGCTGTCCCCCTGGTTGAGGATTTCTTCCTTGCCATCAAGAAACACCTTCAGGGAGCCTGAAAGTATAAGGTCGAATTCCTGGCCGTTGTGCTCTGAATACTGGATAAGCTGGTCCTGCTTGCCGCAGGGGGCGGTCACGATGAAGGGCTCGCCAGTGCGCTCCTTCATGCGTATTGCCTGGTACAGATAGGAGAAGCCTGGCCTGCGCACAAATGGGAAGCCTTCGCCGTCCCTGGTGACCGTGTAGTGGGCGAGATTGGATTCCTCGCCGCTGATGACCGAAGGTACGTCTAGCCCGAAATACTCGGCTACATTGTAGTAGAATGAGAAGGGGGCCTGCTTTGTGCCGTCTTCGTAAGTCTGGTAGTTCTCTACCGTCACGCCCAGGATTTCCGCCATCTGTGGCACGGACAATCCTTTCTGCGTACGCAATTCGCGAACCCTCATTGCGATTTGTTCATTCTTTTCCATTGTGATTCAATCCTTCTTGGTTGGTGACTGTTGAATGCACAGGAAAATACGGGGAGCATAAGACGCCTGATACGGGGCATCCTCTGGACCACCCGTATCAGCCCGCACAAGGCACAATCGGGTGGTCTAACTAATTATGATAATAATGAAAGAAAAAACAACGGCAAAAATGGAGGCAGCACGGAACGACAGCGCAAACCCTGTGCCGTTCTGCTTGATTTCGTGTGCCTTCGCCTGTGTCATAATTCTATCTTTGCTCGTTTGAATGTACGTAAATTTAGCACGGCTTGAAAAAAACGCCAATCGGCTGGTCAATTTTATGTTTATAGGCTGTTGCAAAAATAGGTATCAAGGAAACTAGGTATCTAGGTATCTAGGAAACTCAACTATATAGTTCTATGTATTTTAGGTTATTTCGTAATATCTCCACCAGAGAATATTATAGGAACGCTTTGTTCCCCATGAGGGTAGGCAAGTGCCGCATAAGCGGCAGTGCCCTCAGGGCGCAACCATGCATCCCACCTGGCAAGCACCCGCTGGCAAAAAAAGGAAACCTGCGGTCCTTTAGGACCTCGTCAAAATCTCTAGAAGGAAATCAGTGAAAATCTGTGGAAATCTGTGGATAAATAAAACGCTCTGTTCCCCACGAAGGTAGGCAAGTGCCGTTCCCAGCGAGAACCTACCCTCATGGGGAACAGAGCGAAATAAAAAAACATGCCTCCTAGGGGGGACTGAATAGTTAAGCGTCGTTTTGAAATCATCTCTTTATCGATGGCAATTCTGCAAGGTATTTTCGAAGTATTGCCTGCGAGAAGCCATTGTGCTCTATGATTTCCCTGTAGAAGTATGCGCTTGGTTTTGGGGTGCGCTTGAAATTCTTGAAGTCAACATCCACCAGGCCGAAGCGCGGCAGGAAGCTATTCCATTCGTAGTTGTCCATCAGCGACCAGTAAAGGTAGCCACGCAGGTCAACGCCATGCTTCAGCGCGTCGTGCAAGGCGGAAAGATACAGTGTGATATAGACGATGCGGAAACGGTCATCATTGCAGCAGCACCCGTTTTCGGTCATATAGACGGGATAGTTCCTGAAGCGCTCCAGCATGGCGGTGCATCCCTCAGGGAAAAATTCCTCGAAGTAGAATGGTTTTTCTATCAAGGGCAGATATTTGTGGGGGAAACGGGGCGCCCGCAGGTTCTTCTTGCGGGAATCCACTAATTCCCTGGTGTAGAGATTCAGCGCCCAGAAATCCACAGCGCCCTTTGCTTCGGGGCAGAACTCGCCCTCCTCGTGGGGCGCTATGAGCTCGCCAGTCCTGATGGCGTGCAGGAAAGCCCCGTTTGTCTGGAAATCCTTGTATGCCGCCATCGTGTTGTCCAGTTCGTCATAGTACCTGCATGGCCAGTATTGCAATGCCATGTGCGCCGAACTGACTGGCGCCTTGCTGAGTGTCTTGACAAGGCGGTATGTCTCGGCATGGAGCCTGATGAAGTTCAGGCCGTCTGGCAGCAGCGTGTGCGTCTTTTCGTTCAATACCAGCCAGAAGTCCACCAGACCTTCGTAGCGTTTCACGGCCTTCTCCGCGAAGCGCAGAAAATACTTGAAGTTCTCACGTTTGCTGACGCCGCCCAGTTCCTCGAACCACTGGGGCCATGTGAAATGCGTCAAGGTGACGAATGTCTTTATGCCCAGGTTCTTGTAAAGCTGCAACTCTTCCTCGTAATGCAGGAAGGCTTCCTCGTTCCAGGTGCCGCAGGCAGGCTCCATGCGGCTCCATTCCAGCGACATCCTGTATGCCTGGTGCCCAAGGTCATGCACCATCTGCGCATCCTGCCTGAACAGCTGGTAGTGGTTGCAGGCCTTGCCAGAGGGAACGCCGTCAAAGCCAGGCCGCAGCTCTTCATGCCACCGCTGTGAATTGGTGTTGTCGCCCTCTATCTGGTGCCCCGCCGTGGCGCTTCCCCAGAGAAAACCC
>JAFYGL010000049.1 GCA_017543165.1 Victivallales bacterium
ATGACAGAAATGAGCAGGAAAATGAGAAAAATAGAGAAGCGGAATTGAAAATGACCGCCCCCAAAGGCAATATTGCATAAAAAGGTCTTGTGATGAGAACATATTTGGAAAAAGAACAGCAGATTCCCGTTGCAGCTGAAGTAGATGTCCTGATTGCCGGAGGCGGTCCAGCAGGTGTGGGCGCCGCGATTGGTGCTGCAAAGGCTGGCGCAGGAAAGATTCTTCTGATCGAGAATCTGAGTTCGTTGGGCGGCATGGCCGGACCGGGAATGATGTCTCACTGGGTCGGCGTGACCGGATCGCCGGATGTGGAGTTAATCCAGAGAAAATGTGCAAAGTTACTGAGTACGCCGCAGGCGGAAAATGGCTGGATTTTTTCCATTCATCATGAATCATTGAAATACGTTTTGCAGGGATATCTGCTGGAACTTGGGGTGAAGATCCAGTACGGCACACTGGCTGCCGCGGCAATCGTTGAAGACGGAATCGTGCACGGGGTGCTCACGGAATCGAAATCCGGACGCGAGGCGATCATTGCAAAAGTCGTTATCGATGCCACAGGCGATGGCGATGTCGCCGCCCGTGCCGGAGCCGCTTTCGAGAAAGGACGCCTGGAAGATCATGCCTGCCAACCAGCGACTTTGATGTTCCGGATCGGCGGTGTCGATTGCGAACACGCGATTTTCCCAGGTTCCTTCGAGACACTGGTGAATGTCCCGAAGGGTGAAATACAGGCTCTGGCACGGAAAAATCTCCCGGCGCCTGCCGGACACACTTTGCTTTACAGGACTTGGCTGCCTGGCGAGGTCTGCGTGAACATGACCAATGCCATTGATGTGGACGGAACAGACAGCCGCTCCGTTTCCGATGCCATAATCCAGTGCCGCAAGCAGATTCCGCTGATTGTGGACTTCCTGCGTGAATATGCACCTGGATATGAGAAATGCTATCCTGTGACTTCAGGTGAGTTGCTGGGAATACGCGAAACACGTCATTTCAAGACCAGATATGAGCTGACTTCCGAAGATATCACCGAAGGACGGCTGTTCCCAGATTGGATCTCGACTGGAAATGCATTCAATTTCGATATCCACAATGTGAAGGGAGCCGGTTTGGATAAAAACGGGGCGCAGAAGCGCTTCAAATCCAAGGGGAACTATTCCATTCCTCTGGGAGCATGCATTCCGCTGGAGTTGAACGGATTGCTTCTTGCGGGACGCTGTATTGGCGGATCGCACAAGGCACACTCGAATTATCGGGCGATGCCGATTTGTTTCGGAATCGGTCAGGGAGCGGGAGTTTCAGCAGCTTTTGCAGCGAAGGCAGATGGTGATGTCCGCAATCTCGACATCGCGGCAATCCAGCGTGAACTTCGGAAACAGGGAGTTCCCGATCATAATTGATGGTTGAAAATGAGTCTCCGATCGCTTGTATTAGGAGCCGTCTTTCTACGAATGGTCAATAATTCATTGTTTGCCTAATGCGGGTTTGTCACTTAATGCGGAGAACTCGTCCCGCACGGGATGTTTTGGCTTCTGGATTGGAACTGTAGGCCAATTTTCCGTTCACATAGACGGCTTCCACGCCCGTGGGTGGGCAGTTGACATTGGTGAAGTCTGCCTTGCTGTCGTAATTGTTGAGGTCAAGCAGTACCAGATCCGCGAAATATCCAGAGGCAATCACGCCCCTGCCGTGAATGTTGAACTTGGCAGCAGGGAGGCTCGTCATGCGCCGAATGACTTCGGCATAAGCGCAGCTTTTTGATGCGATACGGAAAAAGCGGGGGAATGAACCGAATACGCGGGGATGCCCCAAGTTGCTGTTTTTGTCGCGAATGGAGCTGTCAGAGCAGCAGACTACATAAGGATTGGCGAGAATGCGGTTCATGTTGTCCTCATTCATGCTGCCAAATGCGGCCTGGGGACATTTTCCAGAGGCAAGCAGCTTCACCACGGCTTCCTGCGGGGAGATTCCCCCCATCATCTGCCCGATCTCGACCATGGATCGCGCGTAATAGGGGCGATGCCCCGGGATCGGGGAACTAACCAGAAGGACTCGGTCCATGTCCTGCCTTCCCTTCGTGCGGAGCACCTCCGTGAGCTCGGCGCGAAAGGCGGCGTCCTCCTTCAATCTGCCGCAGAGCACTGAGGTATTCATCTTATCGAAGGGCGGCGGCACGACGGAACGCAAAGAAGTGCTGCTGTAAACGTAGGGATAGCGGTCCGCCACAATATTCATTCCAGATTTGCGTGCCTCATCAATCATGGCGAATGCCTTGTCCAGTTTTCCCCAATTTCGCGCGAAGCAGGTTTTGAAATGGCTCACTTCCAGGTTATTGTCCCCAGCGCGCGCAATCTCAATGGCCTCCGCAAGCGCCTCAAGTAACTCATCGCTTTCGCTTCGCATATGGGTAGTGTAAGGTTTGCCAGTGCCCTTCAGGAGCGAGGCGAGTTCCTTCATCTCTTCCGTGTCGGCGAATTTGCCAGGCAGGTAATAGAGCCCCGATGAGAAGCCGGCTGCTCCATTATTCAGTGCATCCGCCAGCAGTTCCTTCATGCGGCGCATCTCATCCGGCGTGGGACGCCTGTCGGCATAGCCCATGACATGGATTCGCAGTGAGTTGTGCCCACATAGATGGGCCACGTTCACTGCTGGCAATGCTTTTTCGACCAAGTCCAGGTACGCAGCGAAGTTGCCATAGGCACCCTTCAGCGCGTCTTTCGCGTTTTTTGCATCGCCAAGATAAAATGAAGTGCCGCAGTTTCCTGAAATGTCCGTGGTGACGCCCTGCATGATTTTGGAATCCGCCCCGGGAATTCGGTACACGGCGGAATCTGAATGGGTGTGAACATCCACAAAACCAGGCACGAGTGCCTTGCCGCCGCCGTCAATCACAGTGCACCCGGTTTTATTGTAGGTCCCAGATGCGGCGATGGCGACAATCTTATCTTCCTTGACTGCGACATCTGCCATGAATGGAGGCTTCCCAGTCCCGTCATAAAGCTCAACGTTGGTGAAAAGCATATTTTCGGAAATTGCCTTGGAACTCTTTCCGCTGGACAAATTCGTTTGCGCATGAAGATTGGCAATTGGTGACAACACTGCAACTGTCAGCGCGTTTTTTAGAAAATCCCGTCTATTCATTGTGTACTGCTTTCCCTGTCTTACCAAAACATTTCAGAGGAGTGCGTGATAAATTGCTGCGGTAGTATGGCATTATCCGCGGAAAAAACAAATTGCTGTCTCTGATATTTTGGATTTTAAACAAACTGCTTTATTGGAGGAGAAATTACTTGCGCTGGCTGCACCACAGGCGCGATGGCCTTGCAATTAGCCTTCTTCGGAACTGAAGGCGGCTGCGGGATATTCGCGATTGTAAAGAATGTTGTTCGGATTGTCCGACCAGGCGTAGCGTACGAAAAGAGGCTTCTTGACCTTGTCAGATTTCAGCAGGATGGAATCGCCGTCAATGACGGCACTGTCAGCAGGGTGGAATTTCCCGTCCGCCCCTGCGATATAGAGGCTCTTTCCTGGCTGGCCCCGCAGCTCCATGCCTTCGGCGTAATCAAAGAAAACACGCAGGCCGCCGTCCTCTGGCACAGCCTTCCTGTATTCAGGACCGCAGGGCAGGACATCCTGCCCATAGATATTGTGAAGCGCCGAGGCCGCCAGGCGATAGCCGATTTCCTTTTTGTCCTGGGGATGAATGTTGTCCTCCTCGCCAGTGTCCAGGGCTGTGACCATGAACACGCGCGGCAGCGTATGACAGGCTTTTCTCTGTGCCTCGCGCAGCACGGCCCAATCGGAAAAGACATCGTATGATTTGGGACTGCGGAAATCTGCCAGCTGCACTTGTATGAACGGCATGTCAGGCAATTCGAAATGGAAACGCCAGTCCTTGATCATGGTCTCCATCTTACGCTGATAGACCATGGAGCCCTGCATTGTATTGCCATTGCTCTCACCCTGATACCAGATTACACCCTGTATTGCAAATGGCAGCAAGGGACGAACCATGCTGTCAAACTGCATGGCAGGCGTGTTATGCAGCTGAATGCTGAAGCGCGGCGGCGGTGTTATATGGCCAAGATCGTACTCCATCTTTGCCTTCCATGTCCCTGCAAGCGGAATCTCAAAGCCATCCCCGCACAGGGCATA
>JAFYGL010000529.1 GCA_017543165.1 Victivallales bacterium
CAGGTCCATGCCGTTGTGTACGCATAGAGAATGCAGATAGGTAGGGTAATGGGATTGGTCGGTATAGCTGTCCCCAATCATCAGGAGGCGCAGTTTTTTTCCTGCGCATTTTTTTGCGGGGAAGATTTCTATTCTGCACTTTGCCTGTGCAACGACGCCATTGTCGTCCATCACCTGCAATTGTGCCTGGTGTTTTCCGATGTCCTCATCGCCAGGCACAAGGTGCCATCTTTCCGTATCGCAGCGCCCAACTGGGCAACTGAATTTGAATACATAATTTGATGGATTGATGCATGTGAACACATTTGCGAAATAGATGTTCATCTCTATTCCAGTGCACCCACATACGACAGGTGGCAAAAGCAGGCGTTCCATCATACAGCGTTTAATTGGGGCAATTTAAGATAACCTCTTCAGAGTGTGAAGTTGTAGTTTGATTCAGAGAGCCATGAGCTGTTGATATTCCAGCCATACCAGAAGATCGTGTAATTGAAGATAGCGCCCTTTGAGGCAAAAGGTATCTTGCTTTCATGGATGATTTTAACGGAGCCGTCATACATCACGAAATTGGCGGTGTTGTTGTGCCTTGCGACAATTTTTCTTCCGTTGGCAGAATCGTTGTCAACACTGTCGTAGTTGAAATACTGGCATGTCTTGTATGTTTCTACTTCGCCAATGAGCGCCGTTGCCGAGGGATTTGCGAGCTTGACGACATTGACACCGCCATTGGGCTGCCAGCTGACTTTATGGCCCATCACATACTGCCAATACGACATTGAAATGCTGCGTCCAATCTGGCCGTTTTGCTCCATTGGCATGGACGGGCACATATAGTCGCTTTTTTTGCCATTGCCATCGGTTGCGCCAAGGTATTGGCATTTATCGCCGCCAAGATATGTAAGAAGAACGCTGGGCCTGTCGTATGCTCCCATGAATGAGGCATTGCTGGTATTCCACCCGCCTGGTGTGTTGTATTCGCCGCAGTACCAGTCTTCATTGTCCATGACATACTGGGTGTTTGCCAATCCCATTTGCTTGAAATTGTTAAGGCAGGAAGTGGCGCGTGCCTTTTCTCTTGCCTTGCTTAATGCAGGCAGCAGCATTGCCGCTAGAATGGCAATGATCGCTATGACGACAAGCAGCTCAATCAAAGTGAAAGAATGTCTTTTGTTCATAAATTACCTCATGTTCAATTTACCACTATAAAAAATGTCCTAATTCAATCATTTACTTCATCTCTGTTACAGACACATTGTCAAACCAGGCCTGTCCCTCGGCAGTCCAGATCCAGAGGCTTAAAATGCATTCGGTTTCAGAGGGCAATTCTGCTGGAGTTGTGAAATCGAATGTGCGCTGGTGCCAGTCTGCATCACCTGTAATCCTGACATTTGGGAACGCAAACTGCTTTGCCCCAAGCTTCAGGAATGCCCCAGCCCCCAGCCCCTGGGCCAGGCCTCTGGTGCGCAGGAAATAGCTGAGTTTGTATTTGCTGTTGGGCTTGAGGCCCTGCAGCTTCTGGGAGGCTGCAATGTTCTGGCCTTTCTTGTTTGTAAGGTGAAGTGCCCTGTTGCCTGTCATGAACACCTTGTCATCAAGCACATTTGATTCCTTTAGCGAGGAATAGTCGCTGCTCCAAACAAGCCATTCGCCCACATGTGTTGGCAACCATAGCCTGCCGCTGTCAAAATCGGCATCCTTCAGCAGATTGCTGCTGTTGACAGGCTTTAGATTCATCATTCCCCACTGGTCAATGTCATGGAAGGAGCGTCCAGGGACAGGGCTCCACTGGTAGTTGTCCTCCGTGATTTGCTTGGCGGCCTCTCCTGTGGCGGCTCTGTGCCTGGCAAAATTCACGGGGAAGCCCTCTGGCTTGATTTCACCCAGGGCATTCTTTGGAATGGAGATGTTCACATTGTAGCCCTTTTCAGTATTTTTGACAAGAACTTTTGCCATTGCATTCCATGAATAATCTGGATTGCCGCCTTTTTGCCATGCCGAATCTGCAACTATGCCTTTGGCATTCACGCCAATGTGGTAATAGCGTTTCCTGTCTCCAGAAGGATTCAAAAGCACTTCGACGCAGGAATCCATGAACACGCCAATCTTGTCCTTTGTGGTGCAATCCACCTTCAGTTGTCCCATCAGTGGCTCTTCGCAATCGAAGTTAAGTTCCAGGCACTCTGGCTTGTCCACCACAGAAACCTTTGTCGTGACCTGGCAGGTGTCTCCATTGTAGGGGCGCAGGCCCACATTGCCAGGCACATTGAATGCCCAGCTGTCGAGCATCTGCCTGTTCTTGTTGAACTGCTCCATCCTGGCCATGATTGGCCCCAGCATTTCCCTGCGCATAAAGTCAAGTCGTTCAATTGCGCCGTTGTCTCCCGAGGCGGCAAGTTTTGCCTTGTCGATATGCGCATTCAGTTCCTGAATTTTCTTTTGTGGGAGTATATTGTTCCATAGTTGGAATTCGCTGGGGAGTTTCATTTGCGGGCCGTATGCAGTATCAACAATTCTCCCTGTGATCTGCTTGCACCAAATGTCTTCCAGTTCATTGAAGAACAATTTCATTTCCTGGGCACCTGCACCAAACATCAATTTGTAGTGTTCCTCCAGCAGTGCATCCAAGTCGGTATCCATGTCCCAGGCAAGTTTGCCGAACGTATAGTAGTTGAGATAATTGAAGATTTCGTAGTCCGTCTCGCTTTCCAGGAACACGCCATATACATAGTCCTTGACATACTGCAAATATTTCCCAGTCTCCCTGTGCATCATGGCTGGAATTCCCTTCATTTCGGCTTTGCTCATGTGCTTGCCAGGATATGTCCAAATGGAAACCTTGCCTTTGAATTTATTTGTCCACTGCTGGAGCAATTTGGCATCCTCTTCCCACTTGGCAGGCGCGCCCATGCCATTCAGTGCCAGTTGCACAGATACATTTTCTGGCATTGCGCATTCTGGCAGTCGCTTAAGGGGGCCATACGCCATTTGCGTCACAATGCCATCGACATGTTCGGCTTTGAGGCGCCTTGCAATATCAGCCGTATATTGCCATACGTGGTTGCTTATTGCTTGCGCCGCCTTTGCATCATTCTGGTAAGCACGTTCCCCTGGCGCTATTTTTGCACAGCGCTCGCAACAGCACCAGTACAGCCAGTCTACTGGCATCACGGAAACAAACTCACCATATCCGAAATTGGGATTCCAGTTAGGCGTGGAGAGGCGGCGGCTGCTTGCTGGCTTTCCAGTCAGGAATGCCTTTGCGTCCTGGTATATTTCCTCTACCACGCCACTGCTGAAGCATATTTGGCCTGGATGCACATGGTCCGCCTCCTTATAGCGGCGGCCATCCTTGGTCAAAGCAAAATATTCAGGGTGGCTATTGCCGAAGCGGACAATCAAGTCCAGGTAGAACAAGCCATGGCCGAAGGGAATATGCCCGTCCGAATAGCGGTGTCGCAGAAGATTCAGGTTCTTTCCTTCTATTGAACCCAGGTATATCCTGTCCTTTTCATACCATTTTGATTTTGGGCCGCTGTAATTCGTCCTTCCGATTAGGTCAGGTCTGTCCATTATGTCAATTTCATCAGGCAGTTCAAGTTTGGAGACGGAGGGAACGATGGTTCCGTATTTCCCTGCAAAATAGAATCTTATGCCGACAAATCGTTCAAGGAAATCATAAACCGCATTGAGACTTCCTCTATGCAGCCACATTCCCCAGGGATTTGCCTTGGGGTCTGCCCTTGGCGCATCCAGACCCAGCAGATAGATGTCCTCCCCAATGCGCTTAATGTAAAAGCCTTCGCTTGCCAGTTTTGAGACATCTAGGCCAGCCGCTCTGGCAAGTGCGCAGTCTCCCAGCACCATTGACGTGACGCCCTGTGAGGGGCGTGTCACAATTGGAATGTTCTTGCAAGTTGCCTGCGAAAGAAAACGCTGCATCTCTTCTGCCGCAAAGGTCAGCAGAGGTGTCCTGTTTTCCAATACAATTTCAATTTGACTGGCGCCGACAAGGCGCGATGAAATTTTAATGCGCCTTTCGCCCCTTTCCAGGCTGCTCGCTGAGAGGTTCATTGCCAGTACCAGAATCGCAAACGACAGAAAAAATGTAAAAATGTGTTTAAACATCATTTCTCCTTCTATGGCACGTTGGCGGCATATTGCTATATGCGCAGGTGAGTTTTCCATAAAGCTTTGCGATGTCATCAATGCCCAGTTCAGTTGCGATATGTGTGTCTTGCATGGCCTCCTTGAAAATCGCACCTGGCAACTTTTGTGCTTACCGCCTCCAAAAGGTAAAACCTGTCAAAAATGCCCATCGTCAGCGGTCATTTCACATTGTTATGTCTCAAGAGGCCATCACAAATGAATTATCAACTCTTTGAATATTATACCAAAATTTTCAGTACAAGAAAGATTAAAATTGTATCTTTTATGGTAATTTCGTCTCATTAATTGGATTCTAATCTAGCCGCTCTGTTCCCCATGGGGGCTGGTTCTCAATGGGACTTATGGGACTTATGGGACTTGCCTCTCGTCGCAGATGTCGCATAAGTCCCATAAGTCCCATTGAGAACCTGCCCCCATGGGGAACAGAGCGAATCTAGCTAATGAGGCGGTGAATATTCAGAGGAGAAGTTCGCTCTGAATCATTGCCATTTATGAACAAGGCTCAGGAGCGTTGAGCAAAGAGGCTGCATTAAATAGTCATCATCATTGGCAGTGCCTTGAAGCGGCCAGTTGGTGGCAGGCTCATACTTAGGATGGCCAGTTCCGATACGGCGGGATTTGCCACGGGGATTATTCGTTCTTTTATATGACCGCCAATGCAGGCATGGAATACAGCTTTTTTTCCGTCCAGGGAGAAATCTGTTTTTATCCAGCCATTCTCGCCTTTGGCTTCCAATGCCATTCCCAATTTGCTTTCAAGGTCAGCATCCATGATTTGCGCACCTAGCCAGTGGGCTATGTCCGTTACGCGCAATGCCTGGAAGTTGCCTGATGGCGTGCTTGTATTTATTACTATTTCGTTCCCCAAACAACCTGTACTGACAATTTCCTTGATTGTTGCCACTGCGGGGATATATCTTAAACTACCCAGGACGACCACTGGCGTCTGGTTTCTGTGGCTTGCATTTGAAAATTTGAAAATGCTCTCGAAGTTGCCCTCGTCCAGGCCGCGCAATGCCACTGCGACGCGTTTGCGAATTGCGCTGTTCAGCAAATCCAGGGCTCCAGGCATATTGGCGTCAATAAAAATCAGCCTTGGCTTTTCCTCTGGCAAAGCGCAGGCCTCGCATTCCACTGCGCCAGGTATAATCCTGCCGCAACCATAGCTAATAATGTCAGGCATTTTCTTAATAAACTTTGTTAAAGGACAGTCTTCTCTTATACAAGTGGTCGTATGAATTTCAATAATTCCCTTTAAAACGAGAATATCTTTGGCACAAGAATTCTCGCGATAATTTACATTTCGTGAATGCTCTTTAGTAAAAGAATTTATTAATTTTACTAGCAATTTCATGTTATTTAAAAATGAATTAACATTATTAAATTTGATAATGCTTCCATACAGACCTTTTTGGTTTTATCATGTTTTTCAAAGAGAGTGAAAGCCAAAAAGGCCTATATGGAAAC
>JAFYGL010000050.1 GCA_017543165.1 Victivallales bacterium
CAGGAACATCGTGGTTCCAAAATTGTAGGCCTCGCCAGGTATGGCCACATAGCTGATGGAGGAGAAGAAGGCCGCAAACATGCTGATTGCGACAGGCCACCACTTCATGCTGCGCCCCGCCAGCAGAAAGTCCACCGTGTTCTTTTGGCGATGTCCATGCCAAATGCCAAGCGAAATTGTGCCTGCAAGATAGACAACGATGATCAGTTCATCAACCAATGTCAAGCCAAATCCCATCCGGAATCATCACTCCCTTGCGCTCGAAATTCAGACATTTGATATAAAATCATTTGAAAATATATCACATTTGTTTATAAAACAAATCGCATTCCCCTTATTATGGCAACATATCTTCTGATTAATGCCAGCAGCGAAAGCTGATGGGAACAATTGAATAAGGCTGGGTTCTCGCCTCGCGCACCCAGCAGAGTTACCCTTTAACAGCAATTCGGCCAAGCAATGCCAATCCTTCAGGGGGCTCGCGGTAGGGTTTATACTCGCCATCCACCACCAGCGCCTCCCCGTCTGGGAGCATGCAGACATGGAAATTTCCGCTTAAGGCCACCGACTTTGGCCTCCTGGGGTCGCCATCGAACGGGAACACCATCCTCTCTGTGGAATGGACCAACTGCATTCTCCGAGTATCTACCTCCGCGATGAACAAAGGCGCACGATAACGGAAGACATCCTTGTTCCAGCCGCAGTTTCTCGTATAGACCAAATGAAGTCTGCCACCTGCCACAAGCCAATGCTGCTGTGTCGTGGAAGTCACCAGCGGCTCGCCATCGTCAAAAGTCCAGGTTCCTATTTCGCCATAGTTCAATCCATCTTCGGAAATAGCGAAATGCGCCCTTTCGTCTTCCGCCCGCAGCGTCACCAGGAATTTCCCGCCAAAAGCGATGAGCGAAGGCTCCATCAGGCCACGCCCAATGTTCAATGCCAGAGGCTCCCCCGCCTCGGCAAAATGGAACTCCTCCCCGTCAAACCGAAATCTGCAGACCATGACGACACCGTCGATATGCCTTGACGGGTCATCCAGCCCGCCAAATGGAATCAGCCACTCACCCTTGTCCGAAATGATTTTCTGGGTGCAGCCGCAGCAAAGGCAATTCCAATCGGAGAAAGGCTCTGGCTCAAGGAGATGACGTTTTCCCCAGGTCCCGTCTTCGTGAAGCACACAGTACGCGCCTCTGCGCTTCAAATCCACTCGGCGCTCGCCTTTGTTGAAGTACCCCATCGTGTCCAGAAAGCCATCCTTTTTGCTGTAGGCGTTGTGCCCAATGGCCACCATCCGCCCAGATGCGGAATCATAGTCGGGCACAGTGTCGCAATGCCGTTCCATAATGTCGCCGCCAAGTTCCCACATGCCCAGGCCTGGAATGGGCCGGGCATTCTTCCAGATGAAGCCATCGTCATCGGATTCGACAGCCATGACAGGACCATAGTAGTCGCTTCCAAGATACTCCTGAAAAGTCATCAGGAGCCTGCCGTCAGGCCAACGCGCAATCTTTGGGTGAAAGACGCATTTGCCCCAAAAGGGTTCGTCCAGCAATGTGCGGCACGTGATTTCCATGTTCATTTCTCCACTGTTTCATCCAGAAGTTCCGTCACCTGAACAAAGTTGAAAATCAGCCTCTTCTGCGCTGGGTCAGCAGGCGCAAATGGTTGTCCATGATAGGTGCGGGCGGGGATTGCAGGGGCCTCATCCGAGATGACCAGTTCCGCAGTGGGAGACTTTGCCTTGAAGACCATCCGATGATGATTGCCGACAATGCCGTTCTTCCGCCCACATGTGTTGTTGGGGACCCCAGGATAAACATGAATGACGCTCTTGCCGTCCACGATTTCGGCGCCCTTTACGTTCATCCTCAGGTTCATCACCTTTAGCCCAGATCCGTCATTGTCAACATCCTCGCCGTCAGCACAGAGAACTGTGGCCTCATAGTATTTTCCAGGCTTCAGATTGCGAATGGTCTGCCTCACGAAATTGACCTTTCCAGGCACACGCCTGAATTCGATGACCCTGTCGCCAGCAGGGGAGGTATTGCGTGTCCCGCGGCTGAAGCCATAGTCCTTGATCTCGCGGGAAACAATGGAGCCTTGCTCTGCGGGCTGGGCATCCCAGTGCGTAAGCCCCTCGGCGCAGTCGCCGTCCACAAGATGCCCCGCATCAAACTTGAAACCATACTCCTTGCTGAGCATGGTGCGCTTTCCCTCAATTAGGTAATGGCGGACCATCTTCGCCTGCCATAGAAGCGAATCTGGACTTGTGTAGCGAATAATCCAGGGAATGACGCCACGCTGGCCGAAGAAGGCAGGGTCATTTGCCAGAACGGCAAACTGCATGTCCAGGAAATACTTTTGGTCGCAGGAGGCAAAGGTGTCCAGGCAGTAGTAGGCATGGTAGTTGTCGCAGGAGCCATAGCACCAGAGAGTGTTCTTGATTGCGCCAGGGAAGGTCTTCTCCCACAGCCTGGCATAATCGAAGAAATCATTTATGTAGTTCTTGGCTGCACCTTCGTTAGGCTGCTCCCGCATATACTGTTCTGGAGCATAGGGATGATGCCCTTCAGCCAACGCCGCCCGCAGTTCATTGGTCTGGGTATGGGAGTACCAGGCGGCGCAGGTGTAGGCCACCAGCATTTTATCAGGGCACTTCTTGTTGATTTCACGCACGGCTGGAGCGAAGAACGGCGCTTCTGAACTAGTCTCGTTGCCAAACTCGTCAATGCCCAGTCCATCGAGTTCACGCAGTCCCACGCGGGAAAGCCAGAATTCAGTTGTCAGCTCTGGCTTTACTTTCCAGCGTGAAGCGTAGCCCGTGCGAGTAATGGTAGTTATGGTATATCGCCCGCTGGCACGCCAATTGGCTATTCGCTCCCGCTCGCCTTCAGGCACCTGGTCCAAGTCCATCACGTTGTGCTTGTCAAAACGCTCCTGCATCACATTGGCATTGCGCATGAATTCCTTCATGGCGTATGACTCCATCAGGCCATTGGTGAACTTGCGGCGGGCAGCATCGCTTTCGTACTCATCCACAAACACCTCGGCCATGGTGGTAATGGTGTAATTGGCCAGTTTCACATCCGTAAGTGCCTTGACCTGATTCACACCCTCCTCCAGCAACTGCATGCTCTCGACTGGAACATTCTTGTTCAACTTCAATTTCACCTGGCGCTTTCCTGGGAGCAGAACCTCGCCGTCAGATTCGGGCGTGAACGCAAAGAACACCCAGCCACGACGTGGATTCGGAAATTCCAGCGTCTGGCCTGTC
>JAFYGL010000530.1 GCA_017543165.1 Victivallales bacterium
CCAGCACGTGTGGTGCCTTCGCCAAATCCAAGACTTGCGTCTTGTTGCTGATGTCCTTTCCCAGAAGCAGCGGAATCTGCTCCTTGCCGCTGGTCCATGCCTTGTCCTGCAGCAATGAGCGCATGTGCACCACGGCGCGCTTCTCGTTGGGTATCTCCATGCCCACCAGTTCCCTGCCTGGTATCGGTGCCAGTATTCGCAGGGACTGGGCAGCCAGGTCCATCCTGAAGTTGCTTTCCAGCTGTGTTATGGCGCTGAGTTTGAGGCCAGGCGCCGTCTTGATTTCAAACAGGGTCACCTGCGGCCCTGGCACGGCGTCCTGCACGGTGGCGTCAATCTTGAAGTTGCTCAAGGTAGCCTGCAATATCTTCTTGTTGCGCTCGATTTCCTTTTCACTGGCAAGCGTTGAGCTGCTCACGTCCCATTCGTCCAGCAAATCCATGCCAGGCAGGGTGTATTTGCCATTTGAACTATGCACCACGGCATTTTCCGCTGAAGGAGCAGCCTTCACTGGAGGCTTTTTGACTGGCGCCTGCACGGGCGCCGAGGGCTTGCTTGGAACAGGCTCATCCTCTTGCTCATCTTCATCCGCCATCGTCCCAAGCTGGCTTGGAATAGAAAGTTCCTCATCTTTGCGGTTCTTCCATGCCTCCGCCATGCGACGGAACAGATTCTGCCAATCAGAATAGATTATATTCGCAAATGCTACCACAGTCATGACGCTGGACAATATCAGGACACCTGCCCAATTCATGAACAAAGTGAGTTTGCCGTTTGGAGAGGCAAGCCTCTGCCCTATTGCGCCGCCAGGAAGGCTGTGCAGGTTCAAACTATCCGCAACGCCAGGCAGCATATTCGGCCACAAGCCGAACAGCATGGACAGCCCGACGGCAAACACCAGGTACGACACGAAGTAGTCCAATGTCAGTTCACGGTTGCGTCCAGGCGAAAGCAGGCGCCTGAAGCTGGACACCAATATCATCAGCGTTATTGGATATGCCGCCAGGCCAAACAATATCAGCAGGGACCAGGAGGCATAGACGCCCATCAAGCCAAACAAATTGGTGTGTGGCACCATTTCGCCCATTCCAGCCCGAACATAATCCACTTCCTCAGGGGTGTAGGAATACACTGGCATAATAGCCAGAAACAGCACCACGCTCAGCACCGCCATGACCAAGCGTATCAACTTGAAACCGCCTTTCTTTTCCTTGTCTTCCTGCTCCTTGCCGTACATCTCCAAATACCTCCATCGAATAAACTTTTTTTCTAAAAAACGTTGTACTTAAACATACGTCAAATCATTCAAAACTATTACAGTAATGTCGATAAAGGGCCTCAACACAAAATAATTTCCCCGTCCTTCCCATTCTTGTGAGTGCCAAAGCGGCACTCGTTAAGTTCGCCTCAGCCCATGTCCTCGATGCGGAAGATGACAGGCTCGCTTGCCAGTTCGGGCAGAGCCGATATTTCCTTGGAGGCCGCCTCGATGGCCTTCACGCTGGCAAGATGCGTCAGCATTATCATAGGCACGTGCTCGCCGCTGTTCTCCTTCTGCGTAACGCTGGCCAGGCTTATGCCAAGCTTGCCAAGAATGCCGCTGACCTTCGCAAGCACGCCAGGCTTCTCCACAACCAGCATCCTTATGTAGAAGCGGGACAATATCTCGTCCTGCGCCATGAAGCCATCATAGCCCTCGTAGCAGGTGAAGGCAGGATTGCGCCTCAAGGTGCCGCTTGCCAGATTCAACCCGATGTCCACAATATCCGCCACCACGGCGCTGGAAGTGGCCTGGCGCCCTGCCCCTCTGCCATAATACATGGTCTTGCCCACCACGTCTGCATCGACCCAGACCGCGTTGAACACGTCGTTCACGCTGCCAAGAAGCGAATTGGCTGGCACCAGGGCGGGATGCACGCCCAACTGTATCTTGCCGTTTTCCTCCTTGATGGAGGCCAGTAGCTTGATGCGGTAGCCCAATTCCGCGGCGCTTTCAATGTCTGTGATTGTGACGGAGCGAATGCCTTGTATCTGCACATCGTCCGCCTTGAACCATTTTCCATACGCCAGGCTTGCGAGAATTGCGGCCTTGTGCGCCGTGTCAAACCCGTCCACATCAAGGGCGGGATTTGCCTCGGCATAGCCTGCCTTCTGCGCGGCGGAAAGCACTTCCTCGAAGTCCGCCTTGTCAGTTTCCATCTTGGTGAGGATGTAGTTGCAGGTGCCGTTGAGGATGCCCAGAATCTTGTGGATGCGGTTGCCCACCAGCCCCTCGCGCAGGGCCTTTATGCAGGGGATGCCGCCGCCCACGCTTGCCTCGAAGCCGATGTCCACGCCCTTTTCCTTGGCCTTTTCAAAGAGTTCCTGGCCGTATGTGGCGATAAGAGCCTTGTTTGCAGTGACAACGGACTTGCCGTTCTCCAGTGCGCGGAGGATGATGTCCTTTGCGAATGTGGTGCCGCCAACCAGCTCAACCACAATGTCAATGTCCTTTTCATCAGCCAGTTTCTTCGCATCGTTGATGAGGACGCCGTCTGGCAGCTTCACGCCCCTGTCCGTGGTGGTGTCCAAATCTGCAATGCGCTTGAGGACTGGATACACTCCAGTGCGCTTGCCGATAATGTCCGCGTTCTTCAGCAATGCCTCTGCAACGCCTGCTCCAACCGTGCCAAAACCAATAATGCCAACATTGACTTGTTTCATATAATGCCCGTTTCCTCTTTTTGGATTGAGGTAATTCAAAATTACCTTGATTATCAACCTAATTATTCAAGGCGAAATATAACCAGAATGCCATTATTTGCCACTTGATTTTCGCATAATAGTGCTTGCCGCCTTGATTTTGTTTTGGAGCACATATATTAGCCGCCGCACAATCAATAACAGGAGGCAATCATGACATATTGCGACTGGGACCATTCATCTGAAATCAATATTCGATACCATGACACCGAATGGGGAGTCCCCCTGCATGACGACAAGGGGCAGTTCGAATTTCTCATGCTGGAGGTCATGCAGTGCGGGCTTAACTGGAACATGATGATGCAAAAACGCCAAATCTTCCGCAAATGCTTCGCCGACTTCGACTTCGACATTGTCGCCTCCTTTGGCGAAAAGGACATTCAGCGCATCCTGGACACTGAAGGCATGCTGCGCTCGCGCCGAAAGATCGAGGCCGTCATCTCTAACGCCAAATGCTTCCAGGACGTACGCCAGGAATTCGGCTCTTTCAGCGACTATCTCTGGGGCTTCTCCAAGGGCAAGACCATTCTCTACAAAGGGCATGCTGACGGATGGATTCCATGCAGCAACGGCCTGTCATCGCGAATAAGCCAGGACCTGAAGAAACGGGGCTTCAAATATGTCGGTGCCATCACCATTTATTCCCATCTGCAGGCCTGCGGCATCATCAACGACCACAGCAAGGACTGCCCCCGCTACGCCGAAATCAACAGCAACAACCCCACGGCCACCAAAGCGCCCGACCACGAGGTGGGTGTCCAGTTCTTCGGCTGACCTGCGCCTCCAGTTCCACGCGTCCACATCTTTATACCTTGTGCCTGCGTTGATTTTTCAATGCCGTCAATTATATTGCCCCGATTTTAAATTAGCCTGGAATCACACGCGACATGTACCTTTTCATACAATTTCTATGGGAGGACCCAAGCCAGTATTTCTGCTGGATACTGGCAATGATGTTCTCCTCCTGCCTGCATGAATATGTTCACACCCTGGTCACATACAAACTGCGCGAGGCGCAGGCTCTTATCAGGGCGACATTCACACTAAATCCACTTGCGATATATGACAAAGTCGCGCTGATATGCCTGGCGATATTCGGCATCATCTGGGGCTATCAACCAATCAGGACCGACATGCTGAAATCATACCGCAAAGGCGCAGTCATCGGCATCGCGGGGCCAATCCTCAATCTCTTCCTGGCATTCGTTTTCGCCTTCCTAACATTCCTGTGCTTGAGATTCATGACCAATGCCCTGGGACATGCCATTTTCGCCATCTACATTAAATTCCTTATTATCGCCTGCCATGTGAACTGCCTGCTAATTGTCCTGAATCTTATGCCCATACCTGGACTTGACGGATGGACGATAATGGAGGCATTCTTCGCACCAGTGCGAAACATTGACTTCGCTAAAAGGAACATCATCACATTCACGGCTATAATTTTACTGTGGGCAACGCCCGTTGCTAGAATACTCTACCGTCTTCATGACTTCATTTTCTACATTGTAAACCAACCCTTCATGAAATGCTTAAGCGAATAATCATCTCAATCCTGCCACTGGCTGCCATTATCGCAATCCCCATCCTTCTCAGGAAACCCGCCGAGGCATTGGACACGTCGGCAGAGCAACTGGTCATCATTTCTGCACACAATGAATCACTCCGCTATGAAATAGAGCAAGCATTCAGAAAGCACTATCTGGCAAAAACTGGCAAGAAAATTTGCCTTGACTGGCGCAGCATAGGCGGCACCAGCGAAATTGCACGATACATAAACGCCTCCGTCACAGCAAACTTCAAGAACCACTGGGTGAACGAACTGGGCAAGGAATGGACCAAGGAAGTGGAGAACTCATTCCTTAATCCCCGCGTCAAGCCAGAGGAAGACGAGGCACGCAGGACATATCTGGAATCCAATATCGGCATTGGCATAGACTTGTTCTTCGGCGGCGGGCAATACGATGCCAACAAGCAGGCCAACCTAGGCACGGTGGTGCCTTGCGGCTTGAAGGCCAGGCATCCCGAACTGTTCAACGGTGACAATCCCGTTCTCATGCAAGGCGGCGGCGGTGAAATCTGGTATGACAAGAATGACAGGTACTACGGCACCTGCTTCTCCTCATTCGGAATATGCATTAATCTGGACAGGCTTGAGGCACTGGGATACGACATATCGAATCCAGTGGAAAATCCCCCTGTCTCCACATGGGGCGACCTGGCGGATCCACGTCTCCTGGGCACTATCGGGCTGGCGGACCCCACAAAGAGCGGCTCCATCAACAAGTGCTTTGAGATGCTGGTTCAGTGGCAGATGAAGAAGTCCTGCGGCAGCGACACTAGCCAGGCCAGCCTGGACAAGGCCTGGCAGGACGCCATGACGCTGCTGAAGAAAATCGGCGGAAACTCCATTTACATGACATTCTCCGCCAGCAAGGTGCCAGTGGACTGCGCCAATGGCCAGATTGCCGCTGGACTTTGCATAGACTTCTACGGCCGTTCCCAGGCACTTTGGGAAGAAGAACATGTGGGGAGGAAGACCATGGTCTATGTGACGCCCAAGGCAGGCTCCTCCGCCTCGGCAGACCCGATTTCCCTTTTCCGCGGCGCACCGAACAGGGAACGCGCCGAGATATTCATCGATTTCATCATGAGCAAGGAAGGGCAGCGCCTCTGGAACAGGAACGTGGGCACCCCAGGAGGCCCCGTGAAATACGCTCTAAACAGGCTTCCCATAAGAAGCGACCTCTACACGCCAGAGGAACGCAAGTTCATGACTTCCCCAGAAGCGCAGCCATTGGAACTTGCCAGGCAATTCCAGTACCAGCCCGCCTGGACTGCCCCCCTCTTCGACCTGCTTAGAAATCTGATACGGACCATGCTGATTGATTCGGAACTGGAGCTGAAAGAGGCATGGCAGGCAATCATACAAGCAGGCGGTCCAGAAAAATGCCCAGAGGCATTTGCCGCATTCACACAGTTGCCATTCAAGCATGCGGAGGCAAGAGAGCAGGCAAAACGCCTGGACGGCTCTGAAAACCAGGCCGTGGCCATACGCGAATGGGCGCAATTCTTCAGGCA
>JAFYGL010000531.1 GCA_017543165.1 Victivallales bacterium
CCTTCTGTCCTGACTGGCGCGGCAATCGGCTCCAACATTACGCGCTTCTTCAGGCTTGAGACGGTGCCGCGCAGTGTACTTGTCGGCTGCGGAGGGGCCGCCGCAATAGCTGGAATATTCGACAGCCCGATAGCTGGCGTGCTTTTTGTCGCGGAGGGGCTACTTCCTGAAATATCCGTCTCATCGCTTGTGCCAATAGTGCTTTCCAGCGCAAGTTCATCTGTGATTTCACATCTTCTTACTGGACATGATGTGTTTTTTGCCAATAGCATAGCGCAGTGGAACGGCGGAGAGATAATGCCAGCCTTTGCGCTGGGAATTGTTTGCGCCGTAATTGGCGTGGCGGTGATTCGCGGCACTGGATTAACGGCTGGATTTATGGCAAGGACTTTTTCCCGTCCACTGCTCAGAATGATTTGCGGCGGCGTTGCTCTGTGTCTGCTGCTGGCATTGTTCCCGTACCTGCGCGGGCAGGGATATGCCTACATCGAGAGGCTCCTGACGAATGAGGCGGGCTTTGTAAAGGAGGCTCCGTATTCACTTTCCTTCCTGCCCCCGCAAATGCTTCCATACATAATCGTGCTCTCATCCATTTTCATCAAGATACTTGTATCGGCGCTGACGATTGATTCTGGAGACGGCGGCATTTTTGCTCCAACGCTTTTCATAGGGGCGTTTACGGGATTCGCATTTGCGCATACCATGAATGTGCTTGGAATCTGCAATGTTTCCAGCGCGAATTTCACGGCATTGGGCATGTGCGGCGTGTTCACCGCTGTAATGCGCACATCCCTGGCTGGTGTGTTTCTTATTGCTGAGACGACTGGCGGCTACAAGCTGCTGGTCCCACTTATGCTGGTGTCTGGCGTCGCCTGGTATGTTGGACGCCTCTTCGAACCCCATTCCATCTACAGGAAATCCCTTTTCAAACGTCATCTTGTGGCTGACGACAATGACGTGGCGCTTCTAAAGCGCCTCAGTGTAGGCAACTGCATTGTGCAGCTGCCGATTGCCTTGAATGCAAACGATACTGTGAATGACGCAGAGGTTCTTATAAGGCGAAATCTTCGCAACAAGGTCGACATATATCCAGTTGTGAATGAGGGCGGGAGGCTTATCGGCATCTTGCCCTACGACAAGCTGCTGTCCGTGATTGTTCGCTCGACAGTGCCCGGCAGCATCTCAGTCAGTGAGATAATGGATTTGCCAGATGGAATGATGCATTCGAGTGACAGCCTGGACAAAGCATTGGCTAAAATGGAAATGTGGCATTTGAAGTATCTGCCAGTGTCAAATCATGATACAGGCAAATTTATGGGAATTGCCTCAAAGGAGAGTATTTTTGACAGGTACAGAGAAATGAATGCTGAAATAGAAAGGTAGTGCAAGAAAAACAGGGAGAATGTTATGTCAATCAAAATCACACTCATTGCGGCTCTTGTCGTGGCAATTGCCTCGGCAGCGGAAATGAAGACTGTTAAGTTGCCTGAAGTGAGCAGGCAGGGCGGCAAACCACTTATGGAAGCGCTTTCACTGCGCAGGACAACCAGGGAATTCAACGCACAAAAGACATTGTCTGACACTGTGCTTGGCGAACTGCTCTGGGCTGCAAACGGCCTCAACAGGGAAGACAAGCGCACGGCTCCCACGGCAAGAAACTGCCAGGAAATCGAACTGTATGTCATCAAGGCGGACGGAACATGGTTCTATGATGCTAAAAAGCACTCTCTTGTACAGAAGAACGCGAC
>JAFYGL010000532.1 GCA_017543165.1 Victivallales bacterium
CACGGCTAGCTTCCGTCGCCGCTACGCGGCTCTTTGTTTGCCTACCCTCATGGGGAACATAGCGATTCGTTTAAAATCCATAATGCTGTCAAAGGAATACAGGCACAGCCATTCGTACTCGAGTTTTTTCCAGAGGTACTCCATGAAGATTTTTGTTCACCGCCATTTGAAATGGCAATGGGCAATGTTACCTTAACGGCAGTTGAAAAGGCAAGGCAATGAGACAGGCAACGTACATTCTCGCAATACCCCTGTTGTTCCTTTGCCTCTGCGCGTACACTGCGGTCATCGGCAGCAGGGAACTGGCAGTGGAGGGCAAGGGCACTGAGGAACTTTGCGCCTCATTCGTGTTTTTCATGCCAGACAAGGCAAAGGGCTTCCGTTTGCTGGACGGCACAGGCAAGGAACACCCCATTTCGCTGCTGGACAAGTGCGGCGGCAGGCATGAGGCATTCTTCAATGCAAGACCTGGCGAAAAGTTCACACTGGAATACCTGGACGAGGCATACGCGCCGCAGAACGCCGTACAGAAATCGGGGCTCATCCACCTGTATAAAGGCTACAATGGCGCAAGCATCCAAAGCGTGGCGCAATTCAGGGAACTGTGGAAAAACGCACAGGGCACCAGAGCATGCTGGGAGGAGAATGTGTTTCTTGGCGGATGCAAACTGGGCAGGCCCAGGTACTCCCTGAACATATACAAGGGCATCTTGCTGATAGACAAGCCTGGCAAATACACCTTCCACACGGCATCCACGGATGCCTCGTTCCTGCTCATAGACGGCAAATGCATTGCGGAATACCCTGGCAAACACGATGTATGGCCCGCCAGAACAGGCGAATACAAAGGAGATGTGGAACTTGCCGCTGGCAGGCACGATTTCGAATACCTGCATGCCAACGGCAGGGACAGCTACTACGCCGTTGCGGCATACAGCCGTCCTGGCGACAAGAAGATGACCATAGTGCCAAAGGAAATGTTCCTGCCCTTGCTGAACGTGACAACAGGGCAGTTGAAAACGCCTGAGGGACAGCCCCTCCAGGAACTGACCTGGAAGCAAACTGGCATTATTGACATTGACTGGCAGCAACTCCAGGAACTGACCTTGGGCAATGGGGATATTCTCTATTTCTTCAAGCCAGGCAGCCTGCAACTTGAAGGATACACGATTGAAACACGATATCAATTCGCGCCTGCCGCAATGCCTGATGACAAGTGCCGCAAAATGCTGCTGAACGCACTACGCCAGGACGACGCGGCAAGGCCACTCGCCGAAATGGAATGGGACTTCCTTGCAAAGGCAGTGCTCATTCTCAAGAACGAAAAACTGCTGGATGCATTCCAGGCACGCCTGTTTTCAGGCAAAACGCAACTTTCAAAGGAAGCCATATTCAGAAATTACAAAAAGGTACTTCTTGAAGGCAAAATGCAGGCGGAACGCTATGAGGAAATTGAAAAGGAACTTGCCACAATGCAAAGCGAGGCCGAGGACTGCGCGGACCTGGAACTGGCAAAATTGAGATTCTACTGCCTCGGACTGCTGGACAAGGCAATCTACGACTTTGAAAGATTAAATCCAGACAGGCTACCCCAGCAGGCAAGAAAAGAATATTACCTGCTGGAGGCGGACCTGGCATTGTTCACCAAGGGATATGACGAGGCGCTTCAACGCTACAAGCTAATCAGCATATTGTTCAAGGTACAGCAGGATAAACTCTCCGCAGAAGGGGAACTGCTGGGATTCCGCAATGCACTGCTCTCAAAGCGGTACCAGGATGCCCTGTTCTACCTGAACCGAGCAGAGGAGAAACGCCCCGAAATACGCCTCATGCCAGAGATAATGTGGATGAAGGCGCAACTTGAAAACAACCTTGGCCATCCACGCCTGGCCGCATGGTATGCCAGGGCTGTGCTCAAAATGCAGCCTACCCCCGCCACATCCGCAGGCGCCATGCTTTTCCTGGGCAGTTTCCTGTCCCGACACGGCAAGACAGACGAGGCAATTCCGCTGCTAAGACAAGTCATTGACAAATATCCAAAGTCCCAGGAGGCAATTTCCGCCGAAACACTCTTGACTAAACTCGTGAGGAGCATACCTTAACGCAGAGACGCTATTGACAATCGTTGTGAATCTGTGGATAAAAAAGGAGGGAAGAAAATGAAGAAGACAATCTGGCTTTTCATTTGCATGATGTGCCTGGTCGCATTCGGCGGCGAGGATGACTATCTGCGCCCAATCGGCAGAGGCAAGGAGGCAAAGGCGCAACGGCGCCAGGGCGGCGAATCATTCCCGCCACTGCCGCTGCCCGCCACGCCGCTCAGGCGCTCGGAAAAAAAACGCCCGCCCTCCCCTTCAGGCCTGATTGGCAAGGTGGTATGGGGCAGCTACCTGGACTACACTGGGCCTGACGGCATCACGCAGCGCCTCTTCGACTGGGACATGGTGCCTGCGGACTGCCAGCAGCTGCTCCGCATTGTCAAGGAGACAATGAAACTGGAATACAAGACGCAGACCGTGGATTTAAGCACGTTCAGCGGCAATCCCGCGGAACTGCCTATTCTGCATTTCTCTGGAGGCCGCACCATACGCTTCACCGAGGCGGAACGCACAAAGCTGCGGAAATACCTGCTGGACGGCGGCACCATCATTTTCGATTCTGTGGTTGGCTCACCATATTTCTACAATGGCGCCGTGGAGGAGACACGACGCATCCTTCCAGAGGCGCCGTTGCGCAAGGTGGACCCAGACCATGCTCTGTTCCGCATCGTGAACCAGACCACCGAGGAAGCAGTCAATGACAGCAAGGCAATCATGCCTGAAATCGACGGCGCGTACATCGGAGCGCGGCTGGCGGTACTTGTCTCGCCATACGGTCTTGGCGCGGGATGGGACAATATTCAGCCTGTGCAGATTCCAAAGTCCAAATACTACACTCCCAAAAGCGCACAGAAACTGGGCGTCAACATAATCGCCTACATCATAGGCTGGTATGAAAACGGGCAGGCATATGCGGCAGGCGAGACCTACGGCGGCGGCAAGGAACAACGCTCTGCGGACCGCATCGTATTTGCACAGGTTAAGACAAAGGGCCTCTGGAATTCGGACCCGGGCGCGGAGACCCGCTTCATGCGCTATCTGGCGCAGAACCTCAACATCGATGCAGGAAGCGAGCCAGTTTACGTGGAGCCAGCCACTGCCGTGCTGGAGGATTATCCCTTCCTGTACCTGAGCGGCATCGGCGCATTCGACCTGACGCCAGAGGCACTCGCAAAACTGCGCTCATACCTCAATGGCGGCGGTTTCCTGCTGGTGAACAACTCCCTAGGCATGAATGAATTCGATGCATCAATGCAGTTGTTCGTGGAACAGTTGTTCCCTGGCAAGAAACTGGAGACCGTGCCCATTGTCCACCCCATTTTCAACAAGGGGCCATTCCGCTTCACGAGGAGCGGCTTTCTGGAGGCGGCATCCCAGAAATATCCAGCGGCATCACGTCCACTGCTCTACGGCGTGAAGGACGGAGGGCGCTACATGCTGCTCTACAGCCCAGTGGACATGGCTGGCGGCTGGATGGCGGTGTCCCGCCCTGGCAGCGTCGGCTACGAGCCAGAGACTGCCCTCCGCCTGGGCGCCAACCTGGTCACCTACTTTGCAACACACTAATTATTATCCACGGATCTCAGGAGAAATGACATGGCATACGATGACAGAAATCTGCTGAATGACATAGCGGAACTGCGGCAGGGCTTTGACGCTGTGAAGCAGGAGCTTGCCAAAGTGATTGTGGGGCAGGAGGAAGTGATAGAGAAGGTGCTGTCCGCAATGCTTGCTGGCGGCCATTGCCTTCTGCTGGGCGTGCCTGGCCTGGCAAAGACGCTGCTGGTCTCAACACTTGGACAGGTGCTGGACCTGGACTTCAAGCGCATCCAGTTCACACCAGACCTGATGCCATCCGACATCACGGGCACGGAAATCCTGGACGAGGCGGCGGGCGGCCTCAAACGCGAACTGCGCTTCGTCAAAGGCGCTGTCTTCACAAATCTGCTGCTGGCGGACGAAATTAACAGGACCCCACCCAAAACGCAGGCCGCAATGCTGGAGGCAATGCAGGAAAGATGCGTCACCAACGGTGGCAAGCGCTATGAGTTGCCAAGCCCATTCTTCGTCCTGGCGACGCAGAACCCAATCGAGCAGGAAGGCACATATCCCTTGCCAGAGGCACAGTTGGACCGTTTCATGTTCCTCGTGAAACTGGACTACCCGCAAAGGGAGCAGGAAATCCAGATTTTGTCCCAGACCACGGGGCACACGGTCTGCACTCCAGGCAAGGTGCTTAATGGCGAATCTCTATTGCGCTTCCAGAATGTAGTGCGCGCCATACCAGTCAGCCGCCATGTGGTGTCATATTGCGCGGACCTGGCACGCATGTCCCGCCCCGAATCCAGCGAGGCACCTGACTTCATACGCAAGAACCTGTCGTATGGCGCAGGTCCGCGCGCAGGGCAGTACCTTATGCTGGCGGCAAAGGCGGCTGCGGCGCTGGACGGCAGAGTCAATGTCTGCTGCGAAGATGTACGCAAATCAGCCCATGAAGTGCTGCGGCACAGAATGGCGTGCAACTTCCATGCGGCAGGCGAAAACCTGAACACGGACGCCATAATCGACATGCTTCTGCAAGCAGTTCCAGAACCACGCTCATAAAAGTGGACAGTGGACAGTGGTTAGTTCAGTGCGGGGCGATACCATCGCCCCGCTTTTCGAGCAGTGGCCGCTAAACGCGGGCGATAATCGCCCGCCACAGAACTGTCAACTGTCCACACATTTTTCACAATCATAATAAACCAAGGAGCCATCAACCATGACCAAATTAGCACTCTTTTTTGGGAATCGTGGATTTTTTCCAGAATCACTTATTGACGCGGCACGCCAGGAGATTTCAGGTGCATTGAAGAAACTTGGCATTGAAACCATCTCGCTTCCAGCGGAGGCGACACGTTACGGCGCAGTCGAAACCGCCGCGGAAGGGCGCATTTATGCGGATTTCCTTAAAAAGCACAGCGGGGAATATGATGGAGTTGTTTTGTCACTGCCGAACTTTGGAGATGAAAACGGAGCATCTGAAGCACTCAAAGACGCAGGCGTGCCAATCTATATCCAGGCATATCCAGATGAACTTGACAAGATGGATTTCGAGCATCGCCGCGATGCTTTCTGCGGCAAATTCTCGGTCATGGACGTCTTTACGCAGTTTGGTATTCCATTCACCGCATGGGCTCCTCATGTAATTTCGCCTTCCGACCCTGATTTTTCTGCCCAGATGTTGCAATTTGCGGCGGTATGCCGCATTGTGAAGCGCCTGAAAAGATGCCGCATTGGCGCAATAGGGGCACGCCCCACCCTCTTCAAGACCATACGCTTTGACGAAGTCACCCTCCAACGCCACGGCATTACAACGGAGGTATTCGACAACTCGGACTTGCTTGTCAAAGTCGAGCGCATAAAGGACACGGCGCCTGAACTTGCCGCAAAAATCGAATATCTCCGCAACTACACCGACTTCTCCTGCACACCTGATGACAAGGTGGTCACGCTGGCCAAAATCTCTGTTGCGCTGGACCAGTTCATTGACGAACACCAGCTTGATGCCATTGGCGTGCGTTGCTGGAGCGATTTGCAGCATACACTGAAGATTTCCCCATGCGTGCTGCTTAGCGAACTGAACGACAGGCTTATCCCCGCCGCCTGCGAGTTGGATGTGGGGAATGCCGTCACCATGCTGGCCTTGCGTGAAGCCTCCGAAGAGGCGATTGCCTGCCTTGACTGGAACAACAACTATCCAGGTGATCCCGATGGTTGCATCCTCTTCCATTGCGGCTCAATTCCGCAAGGCCTTATGGACGCCAAAGGCAAGGTTGTTGACCATGCCATGTTCGCAAAGGCACTTGGCAGTGGCAATGGCTACGGCTGCAATGTGGGATTCATCCGCCCGATGGATTTCACTTTCGCCTCCACGACCACCCAGAATGGCAAAATCAAATTCTATTCTGGCGAGGGCAACTTCACAGGCAAGCCACTTGGCCAGGGCTTCTTCGGCTGCGGCGGCGCGGCGCATATCCCTGGCTTGCAGCAGAAACTGCGCAATATCGGCTATGCAGGATACAGGCATCATGTCAGCGTGACGCCAGGCTTCTGGAAGCAGGCAATTGACGAGGCGTTCACACGCTATCTCAACTACGAACAAACGGAAATCTGACATAAATATCCAGTACTCCTCTAAAAGGTCTGTATATTTATTTGTCCACGGATTCCCACAGATTATCACCGAAATGA
>JAFYGL010000533.1 GCA_017543165.1 Victivallales bacterium
CGTTGCAGCGAGCCAGCAATACAATATACTGCGGCTTTTTTTCCATCCTGCCGAGAAAGTCCCCCACGCCAAAGTCAGGCAACCTGTTGTCAAAGCCAATCAGCTCAATCCAGCACCATTTGTTCCAGTCCTGCAATTCCATTTATTTCTCCTACGCCTCTCCGTCCCCCCCATGCCACTTTAGCAAAGGTAGGATATTCTATTTATCCACAGATTTCCACTGATTATCACTGATTTCTTCAAGAAACGAGCATGAAAGTGATTTTGACGAGGCGCTGAAGCAGCGCAGATTTCCATTTTGTTGGCGGAGGCAAAACTAGTTTTGCCTCCGCCGACAAAACAGGAAACCTTCGGTCCTAAGGACCTCGCCAAAATCACTAGAATGAAATCAGTGATAATCTGTGGGAATCTGTGGATAAAAAAGGTCCATGCCTAATAGGTGGGCACTGGATAGTCACATCTTTTCGATTAAAAGCATGCCATAGCTGTACTTGGGAATGTCCAGTTCTGGCTTGTCAATTTCCTTGCCTGAACGGATGTCGGTGAAACGGCACTTGCCGTATTTCAATCCGCTCACATCAAAGACCGCCTTGGTGGCGTCGCCACTGTTGCCGATTAGGATGAGCGCCTTGCCGTCAGGTCGAATGACCTGGCTTGTAAGTATGTTCTTGCTGGCGCAGGTGACAGGCTGCTTCTCGTGGCTGTAGAAAAGCAGGGTCTTGTTCTGGGGGCGGCCATAGCCGAAGTCGAACACATAGTCCCTCCACAACTTGTAGTCCTTGCTGTTTCTGATGACGCCCTGGTCGCAGTGGTTCAGCAGCCCGTATGCGAATGTGGTGCTGACCAATGTCTCCGCTATGCGCATCCTGCCCGCATCCGTTGGCGCATGCGAGGACACGATGCAGCGTGGTATGGTGCCAGACTGGGTGCCCGCGGTCTCCGCCATGATGAAGCCGTGTGGAAAGCGCCTCGGATATTCGTTGCCACGTGAACTGCGCTCCCATGTGATGGTGGAAGTGCAGAACGCGGTGACAGGTATGCACTGGCAGTGGGTTGAATGCAGTTCCACCCAGGGATAGCCCATGAATGACTTGCCCTCCTTGTAAAGCATGATGGCCGTGCGCCTGGTCAATTCACGCCAGTGGAACAAGGTGTAGCAGCGCGTGATTCCCGCAGAGGCGATTTGCAGCATGTTGCTGCCGTTTATGTTCGGCACCTGGCCTGGACTGGAGCGGAATGCCCCCGCTGTGTTGGTATTGCGCCCGCCGCCCAGGGGGAAGCAATCGAAGTTCATGCCGTCCCATCCACGTTTTGCGCTGTTCCTCATGTTCCACAGCATCATATCCAGATACGAATTGCTGACAGTGCCCACGTATGGGCTGATTGCATCGTCCGCAGGATAGTCCCAGGGCATCCATTCCGCCTTGTACATTTCCGTTTCCGGCCAGTGGCATGAATACAGCACAGGATTGTTGTAGCTCATGAAGTAGTCTATGCCGTATTTACGCTTGTCGCCAATCAAAGTCAGCAGTGGCTTGATGGAGACGGTGGGCATGTTCTTGCGAATCCAGTTCTCGTTGCGGGCCATGAAGTCCTTGACAAATGCCTTGCGTTCCGCATCCGTGTCTGGCTTGCCCCTGTGGGCGAACACCCTGTCGAAGTATGAAGTGTCATTGTTGATCAAGGTGCCTGGGTAGAAGAACATGCTGTTCACTATGTTGGGGCCGAAGTTCATGCTCGCCCAGATGGCGCCCTTTGGCGGCGGATAGTCGTACATGTACTCGCCAATGGCGCGGATGCCTTCCACCTGGGGCTTGACAGGAGTCGGCTCAAAGCCGAACACGTATGACTTGGGTTCCTGCCACAAGGTGGATTTGTTCACAATGTCATAGCGGCAGGTGATTCCTGCCGCGTCGCGTGAAACGATGATGTTGGTGCTGTTCTCCTTCAGGCAGAAGTCCTTGGAGGTGTCATTCAACAGGCAGAAGCCCTTGTAGATGCCGCCAAGCCAGATATAAGGGCTGTGCATGCCCTTGTTAAGCATGGCGCCCTTCATATTCAGCACGCCCTCGCCCTGAGGTATCCTCAAATCAGGCGCATCAGCGCTGCGGTTGCCGCTCTTGTCCAGCGTTGAATAGTATTCCACCACATCGTTTTTCAAGGTGAATACCAAGGCAAAGTCATTCACGCGGATGAGGCCTCTGGGATACAGTTTTATGCTTGCCTTGCAGAAGCCGTCAAAGTCATATTCCTGGTTGATTACCAGTTTCGCCTCATCGGTATAGGATGTTGTTTCGTAAACGACCTTGTCCTCCTCCTGGGACACAAGCCTCGTGCTTGTCTTGCCGAAATGCTTGCCGTTGAGCACAAAGCGCACTGGCGCGGCAAGTATGTTCTCCCGTTTGGAATCCAGGCTTTCCTGGCAGTATATCCTGTCCCACAACTCGCCGCCAATGCGGTAGCCAGTCATCAGCGCATGAACCTCGTTGGCCGTCTTCTTCACCTGCAAGGGCTTGAATGGAGGAATTATCACGCGGTCTTTTCCAAGATTGTTTCCCTGCCATGGGAAACTGGCCACCTTGAATGTGCGCTCCATCGCATGATGGCGCTCCTCCGCATCCTCCGCATCCATCGTGACAAAATACTTGCCATTTGGAAGCCCAGGCAGAAATGTCTCACTCTCAAAGTCCGCCAATGGCATGCCGAAGTTGGAATGCCTGAAGGACTTGAGCACATTGCCCTTTTCATCCTTAACTTGGACAACTACCTTCATGCAAGGCAGTTTCTTGAAGAAGGTGCAGGAATAGCGCAACTTGTTGCCGCAGGAGGGCAAGAAGGCTGTGCAAAGATAAGGCAGCCCCATGTCGTTCTTGTAAACAGCGTATTTCTGGCCTTTCCCCACATCCCAATACATTGAGCGGCGGTATAGAACCGCGCCAGTCGCCTTGTCCTTTATCAGTGAGAACAACTGCCTCGTGTTGCCCGCGAACTGCGCCTGCATGTACAAGTCCACATATTCAGTGCCTCCAGGCTTGACTGTCAGGTTGCTTGGCGACATTACAATGCGCCTGGCATCGCCAACCGCCTCCAGGTTGATCATGTCAATGGTAGGCGGGTTATTGAAGGCATGCACCACGGATTCGGACACTATGGAAATCGGCTTAGCACCTGGATTCTCAATCCTGTGGGGCCAGCAATAATCGCCGTTCTCCCTGTAGGCGGCATGCCCGAAACTGTCGAAACTTACAATTGGCGCATCCTTGTCTGGAATGAAAGTCCCCATTTCCTCGGCGTCCTTGCCATGATGCCACACGCTGGTCTCGGGCATGCTTTCCCACTGCCGTTTCATCTGGAGGCCCCATGCCGCCTTGTCCTCGCCAATGGACTTTACGCCAATGGCCTTCAGCGGGATTGCCATCTCGATTGTCCAGCACTTGCGCAGATAACTTGTGAGCAAATCGGCATAGAAGTCATTTGCCACCTTTGTCCCTTCGGGGAGGCTGCCCTTGCCAGTGCTGTCTGACTTTACCACGATTGGCTTGTCCGCCCCTGGAGGCAGCAGCCTGATTTCCACCAGGTCCGCAGGATACAGCGGCTGTGGTGCCCTTGGCATCTCGCTGGTGCAGGCGAAGTAGAGATTGTCCTTGTCGTACCCCAGCCTGAAGTTGCATTCGCGGAATGTCATCAGTCCAGTTGCGGGAGTGATGCCGCCGAATGTGGTGCTGGCATAGTCCCACTCGCCCAGGTCGATGCGCCCGTCGATTTTAGGTGGCTTCACCATTGCGCCGCAGCGCACCATGGTCTTGTCCGAAAGCTGTACGCCAAATGCCGCCAGTGATGCGACAAGCAATGCAAGAACCGTATTTTTCATGGTATTCACCTCCTTGTTTTATTCCACCACAAGACGCATGTTGCGGAATCTCACCACTTTGTCCCTGGGGCCATAGTAGATCAGGCAGGGATAGAAGTACTCCGCCTTGGCAGGGAACTCAAAGGCGCCGCCAACTGCCTGCCACTGCGGCTTAGGCCTTGCCTGGTTCAGTTGGAAGTAGAAGAGATTGCTCCTGTGAATGCGCACCGCCGTGCCAGCAGGATATTCGGCATAGATTTTCTTCTCGAATGTGAGCTTCAAGTTGTCCCCTTCCTCGGTGACGCTCTTGATGGGGGAGGAAATCTCCATGTTCGGAAGGTCGCTGTAATCTGCCTTGGCGTTGAATGCCACCAGATTGAAGCCATACTTGCAGAACTGCTTCCACTTGGGATGCTTCTTCACCAGAATGAAATCCTGCTTCTCAGTGACGGGCGCCACAAGTTCCATCATTGAATCAGGCATGTAGTTGAAATGCCTGCCGTTGATCTTCTCATGCAGGGCCGTGCTTACAATAAAGCCGCAGGCCACCGCATTCTTCAATTCCTCATCCGCAGCCACCTCCGCACTGAAACTGTACTTCCTGCCAGGCATTATCTTGATTGTGTGCGAACACAGGAAATGCACCATGTGATTAACGTAGAATACACCGTCCTTCTCATTGGAGAACGACTTGTTGCTGTCATTCACCCAATCGCCTATCTTGTCCAGCAATATTTCCTGCCTGCCAGCATTCTCCCATTCATCGCCATTGACATGGCAAACACCCAAAAACGCACAAAGACAAACCAGCAAATACAAAGTCAGTTTCATCGCACAATCCTTATCCTTGTTTTTCTACAAATATTCCAGCACAATTCATAACTTGTATATTATACCAAACTTTATCCCAAAACAACACCCCCTTGCTGTAAAAAATTGTGTACAATGCTGTTTTATTGGAAAACTGTTGCGATAAGGGTAATCTATGGTATATTTCCTCTTCTAAAAAACTAATCAAGTGGGACAAGGAATATATGAGCAACAACCCTGATTTCCAAAACGGCAATCGCAAAAGAAGACTGCTGCTGACAGGCGCGGCGGGCTTCATTGGATACCATACATTCAAGAAAATGCGCTCCCTGGGATGGGATGTGCTGGGCATTGACAATGTCAACGACTACTATGACGTCTCACTGAAAAAGGCGCGCCTTGCGCAACTGGGCTTCAAGGAAGACTACGCTTCAGGCAAAATGCTGGCTTCGGCGGAAGGCGGGCGCTTCATGATGATGTCCCTGGAGGACAGGGACGCCCTGCCCTCGCTGTTCAAGCAGGAAGGCGGCTTTGACGTGGTATGCAACCTGGCCGCGCAGGCTGGCGTGCGCTACAGCCTTGAGGCGCCATTCACATACGTGGACAGCAATGTAACTGGCTTCCTCAACGTGCTGGAATGCTGCCGTCAATACGGTGTGCAGCACCTGGTTTACGCCTCAAGTTCCAGCGTCTATGGTGAAAGCGGCGTCCCTCCGTTCTCCACGGAACAGAAATGCGATTCGCCAGCCAGCCTCTACGCCGCCACCAAGAAATGCAACGAACTCATGGCGCACTGCTACAATTCGCTGTTCGGCTTCCCCACCACGGGGCTCCGCTTCTTCACAGTATATGGCCCCTGGGGACGGCCGGACATGGCGTTGTTCAAGTTCACCCGCGGCATGCTGGAAGGCAAGGAAATCAGCGTGTACAATAACGGCCAGATGAAACGGGACTTCACCTACATCGATGACATAGTGGAGGGCATTTCCCGCATAATCGAACGCCCTGCCCTTGGCGGCGCCCGCGTTTACAACATCGGCCACGGCTCGCCAGTTCAACTGCTGGACTTCATCAAGGCTATCGAGGAATGCACTGGCCGCAGCGCAAATATGAAGATGATGCCCATGCAGCCAGGCGATGTGCTCACCACCTGGGCGGACACCACCGCGCTCCAAAACGACTACGGCTACACACCAGCCACTGGCATCAGGGAAGGCGTCGCCTCCTTCGTCAAGTGGTACAGGGAATACTACAATGTCTGAGGCAATTCTTATGAGAAAATGTGAAAAAATATTTGAGGACATATACGAGCGCCCAGCCGAAAACACTGGCTTCTGCCCGTACAGGATATGCCCTCTTGGCGCACATGTGGACCACCAGCTGGGAAAGGTCACTGGCATGGCACTGGACAAGGGCATATACTTCGCCTACACAGCAAAGCACAATGGCATCGTGGAACTGCGCTCGACGAACTTCGCAAAGCGCGCCCAATTCAGCATAAACGCCGTGGAGGAACAAAAGACTGGCGACTGGGCGGACTATATGCGTGGTGTCACACTGGCTCTCCAGGAAAGATTTCCGCTGCGCATTGGCGTGGCTGGCGTATTTGAGGGGGAACTGCCCATAGGCGGCCTATCCTCGTCCGCCGCAGTCACCCTGGTGTATCTGGATGCGCTTTGCAAGGTCAATGGCATAAATCTCAATGCACAGGACATGCTCACCCTGGCAAAGACAGCCGAAAACAAATACGTGGGCGTGAACTGCGGAAAACTGGACCAAAGCTGCGAACTTCTCTGCCGCAAAGACCAACTGCTGTATCTTGACACGAAGGACGATTCCTACGAACTTATTCCACAGGCCTCCAACATGCCGCCATGGCAGATTGCCATATTCTTCTCAGGCCTGGAACGCTCGCTGGCAGGAACAAAGTTCAATATGCGAGTTGACGAATGCAAAGCGGCGGCATACGCAATACAGGCATTCTCAAATGTGGAATACGGGCACTTTGAGGAGACATTCCTCCGAAACGTGCCCAGGGCAGTCTTCGATGAGCACAAGGAACGCCTCCCCTTGAATTGGAGGAAGCGCGCCCTGCATTTCTACACCGAGCAGGAACGAGTGGAAAAGGGGGCGCAACTATGGCGCCAGGGCGATTTGCAGGGCTTCGGCCAACTTATGTTCCAAAGCGGCGAATCCTCCATCATGAACTACGAAACTGGCTCTCCAGAACTGAAATGCCTGTATGAAATCATGCTTGAAACGCCTGGCATCTACGGCGGGCGCTTCTCAGGCGCAGGCTTCAAGGGCTGCTGCTGCGCACTCGTGAACCCAGCCTTCACAAAGGAAATCGAAGCCACCGTAACCGAAAAATACCTGACCGCCTTCCCCGAAATGAAAGGACGCTACCAGGCTACATTCTGCAACACCAGCAACGGCCTTAGATCGTAGCCCATCGCAGCGCGGGGCTTCAGCCCCGCGGTTTCCCCGCCCCAACCGAGCAATCGGAGCGCGGGGCTTCAGCCCCGCGATTTCCCCGACCCAGCCGCGCTAATCGTAGCGCGGGGCTTCAGCCCCGCGGTTTCCCCCGCCCCAGCCGCGCTAATCGGAGCGCGGGGCTAGCCCCGCGGTTACCTTGCCGTCCAAGCGACGGGCCTAAAAAACAACCACCCAC
>JAFYGL010000534.1 GCA_017543165.1 Victivallales bacterium
CAGGTCCATGAATACGAACTACTCCAGTTATTACACGAACAAGATCATGCCCGCAGGCGTGCAGGCGACTGATTGAGCATACGGCTCAAATAATTTGTGTTAAATACTTTGCGAGGTGATATGCGGCGCATTTCTTTGTTTTCGTTTGTATTGTCTATTCTTTTTTTCAGCGCCGCGTATTGCGTTGAATTGCGTTTGGAGCCAGGCGCGTCCGTTTCAGGCGGCATATACGATTTTTCCGTGAAGGGCGCCTGCGCGACTGTCCAGAAAAGCGAGGCGTTTAATGCGGGCGAGCGTGGGCTAACGATAAGCGCGGCGGTCAAATTTAGTTCCACGCCGAAGATTGAGGGCAGTGGGCTTGACGAGAACAAGGCCATTATCTACAACATGGATGTCATCGCCTCGAAGGGCGGCGAATTCGTGTTTGCCAGGCGGGCGGATGCCTGGGTGAACCAGATGTACCTCAATTTCAAAGACGGAGGCGAATGGAAGGTGCCACTGAAACTCGGTGGCAAGACGCATAAGCTGGGCACCTGGGCGATATGGACCGTCACCATGTTGCCGCAGATAGACGTGGCGCAGGGCAGGCGCCAGACCACTGTCAGATTCTACATGAATGGGGAACTGGTGCACCAGCAGGAGGTGCAAGGCGTGCCCGCCTTGAATCAGCAGCCCATAATAATTGGCAAGGGACAGGGCATAAAGGACGAGGAATGGGGCTTCAAGGGCAGTCTGGCGGAACTTGAAATCGTGCCGAAGGCATTGGAGGAGGAGGAAGTCCAGGAACTGGTTTCCAAATCCAGGCTGGTGAAACTGTCCTTCCGCCAGGCGCACAAGCTTACGCCAGGTTTTCTTGCCGCATTTGCGAATGTGGAGAAGGGCGCCTCCGATACTGGCAAGTGGATGCTTGAGGCACTGAAGAAAGCCGTTGTCAATGGCCTGCCTGAAAGCCAGGTGCTGGAGTTGCTGAAGTCAAATGAGAAGACATTTGCCGAGAAGGATGCGGCAAGTATTGCAAAGAGGCTGGGGCAGGGCGGCAAGCCATTGGAAAACGGCGAACTCCGCAAGATGCCAAAGGAAGGCCTTGAAAAACTAATCTTGTCCGCTACGGGAAAAAGCGCCTTGCGCTTGTTCTGCACAGGAAAATGGGATGTTCTGGTGCTGGAGGGCGAGGGCATTGGAACCTCGCCATTGCTGGGCATGCGCGAGCATTGCGGCAATTCGCTGTGCCGTGAATTGCTTGGGAACGAGCCTTTGTCATGGAAACTGGAACTGCCTGACGGCAAGAAACTGAAGGCGGTTTCTCCATACGAATACAAGTGGCGCTGTATTCCTGTGAAGAGCGGCAAGGGCGCAGGGGCCTGGCTTGCATATTGGATGTTGCCAGACAATCGCCTGGTGTATATGAACATGGCGTTTATGGATGACATGGCGGATTTGTCCTTGGATGCAATTGGCTATGATGAGGGGGCTCTGCCCGTGAACGTGCAGTTCCCCATATTGCAGTTCGCGCATAAGAAAGAAGGGACGGACTACCTGGTGCATGCGGTGCAGGGCGGCTGCAACATCCCGAATCCAATCTCGGCGGAACTGTCCCAGGGCACCTGGTATCCGTGCGGGCATCTGTCAATGCAGTTCGGCGCCTATTATGATGATGCATCGGGCATTTACTTCTCGCCTGAGGATAGGGCGTTTGGCATTTTCCGCTACGGAGCAAGAGGCCGCAAGGACAATCTTCAGGTGCAGTGGACATTTCCACAGGCACGGCATTGCGATGTGCCGTTCTATGCCCACATCAGGCTGCGGGCATTCCAGGGCGACTGGTTTGATGCGGCGCAGGTTTACAAGAAACATTTTGCGCTTGCAAACTTCAAACCACGCAGGAGGCAGCCTTGGTTTGAGGAAAATTGCTTCTGGCTGAGCCACTGGACATATAACGAAAAGGAACTCAAGAATATGCCGAGCCTGATGGCGGGCATACGCAAGTTCATGGAAATGCCAATGTCAGTGCACTGGTATCGCTGGGTGGACAATGGCAAGGGCGGCTGGCCTCATTTCAAACCCAAGGAGGGCGTGAAGGAGGCAAACGAGAAAATGCTGAAGGACGGCGTTTTCACAACGGCGTATATCGACACGCGCCTTTGGTCCGAACTGGATGGCCCAGGAAACAAGACCGACTGGGAATATTCCGCCAAGGGCAAGCCAAGTGCCGCTGTGAACTGGGACGGCAGCCTGAACAAGGAACGCTACCGCGCGGCCTGCGAGGATGTTGTCATGTGCCCGAATGCAAAGGTGTGGCAGGAGACCATGGCGGCCTCCTGCTTGGATGTGGCAAAGGCGGGCTTCAAGGGCATATACCATGACCAGGTCGGGGCATCCCGTCCATTCCCCTGCTATCCAGGCGATGTGAAAAAACACAATCACATTCCAGGCGAGCCCCATGCCTGGACCAGAGGCTACTACGAGATGTTCGCACGCATCAACATGGAACTTGGCCAATTCCCAGATGTGGTGCACACCACGGAGGATGCCAATGACGCGTATATCAACCAGTTTGACGCATTCCTGCCCTGGCGCTGGGTGCAGCAGAACCAGATACCCCTTTTTGCGGCTGTGTATGCTGGGCATACGCAGTTCATGGGGCGTGTGTATGACAATTCAGGCAAGGGCACTTTCCTGTCCCATTTTGTGAAGTCGGGCACTCAACTGGTTAATGGCGAGCAGATAGGCTGGTTTACATACACGTACCTTAAGCGTCCAGCATTCGCCTTGTATGTGAAGCGTCTTTGCCATACACGGAAGATGCTGCTTGGCTACATGAACAGCGGGGACATGGAGCACCCAGTGCGCTACCAGCAGGCGCCAGCGTCGCAGACCACTCTCTGGGGGCAGGGAAGCGGCAAGCCCGCCAATGTCACGCTGCCTGCGATTCTGAGCAGTTCCTGGAGAGCGCAGGACGGCAAGGAAGTGGTCATTTTCCTGAACACGGCGGAGACGCCGCAGAAGGCGCTGCCCATTGTGCCAGAGAAGGGAACATGGTATTCCTGCAAGGCGGATGGCTCGTGCACGATGCTCAAGCCAGGCGCTGTGCCGATGGAGATTGCCGCGCAGAGGCTTGAGTTGTGGAGCAATGACGCAAACGAGGCCAGGCGCCTTGCCGAGGAACTTAAGCGCTTCGAGACCTTTGAGTTTGCGGAATTGGGCAGGCATTTCGGCATTCTGGCTCCAGGCGCCTCTTTGCCAGTCAAGGTGGATTTCGATGAAATGGAGAACGCAAGGGCACGCACAGGCAAGGGCTGCCTGGAACTCAAGGGCGATGCGTCAAAGACCATAAACCGTAAATTGACTTTGCTGCTGGAGCCAGGTGCGCGATATCGTGTGTCCCTCTGGCTGCGTAAGGAAGGCGCCTCCACATGCCGCGTCTCCGCGTCCAACTACAGCAAGGGTAACAAGCTCAAGCACTACTTCTACAAGGAGGCGAAGGTGCCAGCGGATGACGCCTGGCACCAGTTCAGCACTGAGTTCACCACCGATGCTGAACTGCATAACGTGGGGCTTTATATACACAATGTGAAGTCCCAGGGCATTGTTTTTTGCGATGACGTCGTCATTGAGAAACTATAAGGAGAATTGATACATGAGAATCAAGTTTTTTTTGATTGCTGCGTTTGCATTGTGCATGAGTGCATTTGCCGCGCCTGACATGTCTTTGGTGTCTGGCGACTACAAGATTGTGTTTGACATCGGTGAAAAGGCGAAATGCAGCATTGTGCAGATATTCTACAAGGATGTGGAATTGGGCACGCGTACTGGATGGTACGGCACTGTGTTCTGCCCAGCCAGTGGAAAATACATCGGCGCAGGCCATAGCGAGGGCGGCAGCGAGGTGGTCAAGGAGACTAGCATGACTGTGGACGGCAAACCAGGCGTCATCCAGGCTGGGACTGTCAGCGGGCAGGAAATCGTGCTTCACAAGGTTACCAATCTGGCGAATCTTCAACTTGAGGTCACCTGGCGTCTTACGCCCGAGGGGCTGGACATAAGCAAGCAGATCGAGGCGAAGGCGGACCAGGTGTTCCATTTAATGTACATCTTCCAGAAGTGCTGGAGCAACAAGAGCACCGACTATGTTCTTTTCAGGATGAATGGCACTTCCAGTACAGGCACGTTCCCGCCGCCAGAGCCAAAGCCAACGCAGAGCAACATAACCTGGCCAATCAGGGAGGCTGCGGGTTGCTACTGCATTTCACAGTACTTGGCGGGCAGCAAGGCGGCGCACCTGACATTCCTGGCGGATTTCAGCGACGCACCTGGAAGCAACAAGGTCTGGAACGTGAAGGGCTACCACAAGCAGTATTTTGAACTTCAATTGCCAAAACATATCCAGGCAGGCTTCAAATCGCCCTTGTACAGGATGATCATACGCGGCTTCAATGCGGAAAACCAGGAGGAATGGAAGGCAAAGGCGACTGCCCTCAAGGATGAACTGGTGGTCAAGTATCCTTTGTTCAAAGACCATCTGGAGCCATTGAACGGCACCGCAATCACCATGCCGCCTTCGCCTGGCAAGCAGCAGATAAGGAAGGTTACCTTGAATGTGCAGCCCGATACCAACTACAGCATCTCCTTCCAAATCAGCAAGACCCAGGGCATGAGCAAGGCCATCACGCACCATTATGCCTTCGTTGGGTATTACGACGCCGCAAACAAGAAGTATCCACAATTGGCCCAATTGGCGAAAAACGTGCCATTTGACGGCGAGTTCCACAAGGAGCAGGCCGTCTTCCATACGCCTGCCTCTGGCGAAACCGTGTACCTCTACCTCTACAACAGCCACTCAGACGGCACTGTGGTAGTCAAGGACATCGTGCTGGACAAGCAGAAGTAGTTGTCAGTGGACAGTGGACAGTGGGGGATTGCCTCTGGCGTGGCGCAGGTGATGTGGGCGCCGAGGTGGCGCCCATTCAGGTTGCCTTGGCGGGAACGGCATTCTTGGCAGTAATACATAAAACAGTCCACAGTCCACAGTCCACAG